>JAYVBN010000192.1:0-9515 GCA_043750455.1 Bacteroidia bacterium
GACTGTAACGAATGCAGGTTTGGTGACGGGAGTGGCAGCCAGTGCAGGAGTTACGTTCACCTTTACGAATAGCACCACAGGTTGTAGCAATACAACATCATCGGTAGCTATCAATGCTTTGCCTGTAGTGAGTGCTCCATCAGCGAATTTATGTATAGGCAGCACCCTGACGTTGAGCCCTACAGTTGGCGGTACATGGTTGAGCAGTGATGCAACGAAAGCCACCGTAACGAATGCAGGTTTGGTGACAGGAGTGGCAGTCAGTGCAGGAGTTACGTTCACCTTTACGAATAGCACGACAGGATGCAGTAATACAACATCATCGGTAGCTATCAATGCATTGCCCGTAGTGAGTGCACCATCAGCGAATTTATGTATAGGCAGCACCCTGACGTTGAGCCCTACAGTTGGCGGTACATGGTTGAGCAGTGATGCAACGAAAGCCACAGTAACGAATGCAGGTTTGGTAACGGGAGTGGCAGTCAGTGCAGGAGTTACGTTCACCTTTACAAACAGCACGACAGGATGCAGTAATACAACATCAACTGTAACTATTAACCCTAACCCAAGCTATAATGCCTTAGTCACAGATGTAACAACATGTCCACTTGGTAATGACGGAACAATCACAGTAAATGCCTTGGGTGGAAGTGGTGCAGGATATACCTATTCAAAAGATAACGGATCTACTTTTCAAGGAGCAAATCTTTTCTCTTCTTTAACCCCAGGGAATTATTTAGTTGTTGTAAAGGATGGAGCGGGTTGCGTTTCATTAACTACAAACGTCACAGTTGGTTCTCCGTCAAGTTTGACGTTCACGTTTACGCAACAAAATGTTTTATGTAACGGAGGCAACAATGGAAGCGCAACGATAACCCCCTCAGGTGGTAGTGGATCTTATACCTATTCTAATGATAATGGCGTTACCTTTCCTGGCTCTGGCGCTAGCTTCACCTTTACTTCTTTAGTTGCAGGAACATATCCGGTTGTGGTGAAAGATACAGGAAGCGGATGTCAATTTTCAACCTCAATAATAATCTCAGAACCAGCCATAGTTTCATTTACAAATGCAAAGACTGATGCTACTTGTAATGGTGCGTCTGATGGAACAATTACCGTGACTGCATCAGGAGGCAATAGTGTCTATACCTATTCAAACGATAATGGGGCTACCTTTCAGGGGAGCAATGTATTTGTCAGCTTACCAATTGCGACCTATCAGGTTATAGTGAAAGATGGTAATAATTGTTTATCGGCCGTAAGCGGAATTACAATTGTACAACCAACAATAGTTACGTTTACAAATGTTTCAACAGATCCTACTACTTGTAGTCCTGGAAATGATGGAACCATAACAATAGCTGCAGCAGGCGGAAATGGGACATATCAATATTCGAATGATAATGGTGCAACATTCCAGGTGAGCAATGCATTTACTGGTTTAGCGGCAGGAAGTTATCAGGTGATTGTTAGAGATATCAATGGTTGCCTATCAGCAATGAACGTTGTCGCGTTGACTGCCCCAGGTGGTTTAACGTTCACAAGCGTCAAGCAGGATGTCGTTTGCAATGGTGGACTCACAGGATCTATAACGTTAACAGCCAGTGGAGGAAGTGGTGGTAATCAATTCTCAAAAAATGGTGGCACTACCTTTCAAGTCTCGAATATATTTTCAGGATTAGCTGCAGGAACATATCCCATGATTGTGCGAGACAATTTAGGTTGCCAATTCTCCGCCTCCGTTATTATTAATGAACCGGCTGCTGTTACCTTCACATCTGTTAATGTAAACCTTACCTGCAACGGATCTGGCAATGGCTCAATTACCATCACGGCTTCAGGTGGAAATAATGCCTATCAATATTCGAAAGATAATGGAGCAACATTTCAACTGGGGAGTTCTTTCTCTTCGCTAGCTGCAGCCGTATACCAAGTAGTAGTAAGAGATGGCAGCAACTGCATTTCTGTAGCTATTCCGATTAGCATCACAGAACCTGCGTTTGTTAGTGGAGTATTTTCAGGATTGGCAGGACCATATTGTACATCAAGCGGAATAGTTAACCTCACACCTACAACCGTAGGAGGAACATTTACTGGTTCAGGCGTAAGTGGGTCTACATTTTCGCCATCATTGGCGGGAGTAGGAACACATACCATACAATACACTGTAACTATAAGTGGATGTACTAACTCAACTACCCAGACTGTTACCGTGTTATCTTCAGTTGTTGATGGCAGCTTTGTTGGGCTGAATCCAACCTATTGCTTAAGTAGTATCATTGTAACGTTAACTCCAGCCACTACTGGTGGTACATTCAGTGGAAGTGGGATATCAGGCAATACCTTTAATCCATCTACTGCCGGTTCGGGTACCCATTCAATTCAATATTCTGTCATCAGTGGCGGCTGCACATCAACTACTTCTCAAAGTGTAAATGTCTTGCTTAGTACAGATCCTATTTGTACAGGCGGAGGCGGAACGGGTACATGTGCAACTGTCGTTATTATTCCCGCACCAAGCCCGGCTACTTGTACCAGCTCAGATGGAAGAATAGTGTTTAACATAACCCCATTTGTTCCAATTATTAATACGACTGGAGTGACAATTGATATTCAAGGGATATCATCTACTAACTTGGGAGTATCACGTACAAATTTTAATGATCCAACTTTCTTAAACCTTCCGTTTGGCACATATGATTTCACAATTGAATACGGTGAAGCGACCTGTATTAAAACAGGTCAGGTAACAATTGGGCAGTCTGGTACGGTAGGAAGTCCTGTAGCTAGTAACATTGTTCGGCCTTTATGCTTTGGCGAGGCCACAGGCTCATTAACATTAGATGTTCCGGGAGAAACCGGTAATCTTTTAGAATGGTCATTGAATGGGACTAGCTGGACACCGTTTACTGCAGGTACTATTATAACCGGTGTACCTGCAGGCGTTGCACCTTTGTTTGATCGTGTAATAAGTGTTCGTAGAAATTCCTCTGATCTTTGCAATGCCGCTGTCATCATTATACTTCAAGAAATAAATCCAGCCATCACAGGCACTATTAGCCCGGCAGATGCCACATGCAATAACAATGATGGAACCTTAGCTCTATCCGGCATTGGGGGCGGTAGTGGTGTTGCCAACTTTACATACAAGTTAAACGGTATTAATGTCACACTTCCTGCTGATAGAATAATTAAAGGGTTGAGTGCTGGAACATATATCTTTTCGATAGTGGATAATATAGGTTGTCAAAAAGATCTATCACCAGTAGTTGTTAAGTTTCCTGGCTTTGTAAACTATACTGCGCCAGTAGCCACTGCGCCCAATTGTACTGGGGTTGGCAACAACGGTAGCATTGCTTTTCAAATTACGGATGTTGGTTCCTTCCTTGTAGGGTATACGTTAAATGCTGTTGCGGAGCCTACCAATTATTTTAATCCGGCCGGGGCTCCTGTTGTAATTTCTAACTTGAGCAACGGTAATTATTTCATCTGGATAAAACCTTCAGGAATTCAATGTGTTACCAAACTTTCACCTATTTCAATCAGTGGAACATTCCCAATTAGTTTCACTTCAGTATCCAAGAATATTCTTTGTTTTGGTAGTGCTGGAGAAATTAGATTAAATGCCATTAATGGCGCACCTAATCTTGATCTTCGTTTTGAACTTATAAAAGATGGCGTTACGTCATCTGGTGCAATTACGGTTGCACAATCGCTAGGTGAATTTGTTATTCCTGGCCTCGCACTGGGTAACTACCAGTTAAGATTAACGCAAAATCAATCGACTATTGTTCCATCCTGTACGCTACCAATAGCATCATTGTATCAGGATATTTCAATTACTGGCCCAACGGAAGCATTGGATACTTTGTATGTTAATAAATTAATCTCTGTACCTGATTTAGCAACCGGATCAATGCTTGTAGGAATTAAAGAAAGCCAACAAGAACCCTATGAAGTTGCGCTTGAATTAATGAATCCTTTATTTGTAGGTCAGGAGTTTGTAATGGATTGGACAGCAGCAGTCTTCAATACGCAAAATTTGAAAGTAGAGTTAGCTATCAAAAATCTATTCGCTGGTGATTATAAATTATCGTTAAGGGATGGACTTGGATGTGTGAAAGAGTATGATGTTACTTTAGACGTAGATACAAATATTGCTGTGCCTAATGTCTTCACTCCAAATGATGATGGATTCAATGATATCTTCTTCATTCGTAATCTTCCTGCAGATGCAAATCTGATCATCGCCAATCGCTGGGGAAAGGAAGTTTATGCGTCAGAAAAGTATCAAAATAATTGGGGTGGAGGCGATATTTCAGATGGCGTTTATTTTTACAGGCTTAATTTTTCAGGCCAATCTTTGACGGGCTGGGTGGAAATTTTGAGAGGCAAATAGTATTGGCAAGTAGATGCTTAGTCTACTTCTACAATTCCAAGAACTTAAGGGTATCAATATTGTCAGCGTAATCCCATACTTCAGGGAATTGAGCTTTGCCGAAAGCAACACTTTTTTTATACCATCCATTGGCCGATACTAAGCACTGTAATTTCTCATGATGTTCGTGAAATTTTTTATCCAAGTCATCTTGGTTCGCATAAGTTTCATAGTACACGGTTGATATGGGAGAAACGAGTGCTTTATTTTCTGTGACTAACACATAGCCCGTATCTAAAAACGGAGTGCCATTCACTAATAGTATAGATTTCTGGTAATCATAATTGTTACAATACTTATGATGGTGAATGATATCATGATAAGGTGCCCAGCTATCTAACAGTCCAATAAAATTGTATCCCTCCGGTACATAAAGTTTTGAAACATTGCGGCAGCCCAAGCCAAAGTAGGCAAACACGTCCTGCCCCAGCACATTTAATTCTTCGCCAGATTCTTCACCCAATATGATGGCACACGATGACCTGTTCTTCCGAATGATATGAGGAACTTTTCTAAAATAATATTCAAAGTAACGGGCGGTGTTATCGCTACCGGTTGCAATCATGGCATCAACATGGTTTAATCTTTCCTGAAATGAAATTCGTGTTGAAAATTCTGGTTTGATGGAAATTAGCATTTCAGTTATCCATTTTATCAAAATTGAATCTTGTGAACTAAGCTTAGCAACCAGATTGTGGCCGGAAATGAGTACACATAAAAAATCATGAAACCCAACCAACGGAATATTGCCCGCCATGGCAACGCCAATATTTTTTGCCTCTTTTGGATTTAGTTTATAGGACGAAGTCCATTCTTCTAAATTGGTTTTCGTGAGGAACTTCGTTATTCCTGTTAACGCCAATTTTGTATTTTCTTCTGTAAACCATGGATTCTGATTTTTTATATTCAATAGAATCTCATCCAGTTCGGAGGAAGATACGTGTTTGATTTTATCGCCTAGTTTACTAAAAGCGTCTATTCGTTGGATTAAATTCATGAAGGCTTAAACTTTTGAGTAGGTATGTCTGTTTTGATGGAAGTAATTTGTGGCTTATTTTTGCACGAATTTACTTCGGAAACTGAGAAATTTATAGGATAGGATGGCTATTAAGATAACAGATGAGTGTATTAATTGTGGCGCATGCGAGCCAGAATGCCCTAATACAGCTATTTATGAAGGTGGGAGAGAGTGGAATTGGGCTGGTGGTACTAAACTTACTGAAGTAGCTGAGGATGACGGTTCAAAAGTTGATGCCAAGTCTGCTCAACAGCCCGTATCAAATGAATTTTATTATATCGTTTCGGGCAAATGCACCGAATGCACTGGTTTTCACGAAGAGCCACAGTGTGCAGCCGTATGTCCTGTAGATTGCTGTGTTCCTGATCCTGATCATGTAGAGACCAAAGAAGTGTTGGCGGCCAAGAAGGCTTACTTGCACAACGAACAACTCCAAGCCTAGTTTAGGATTTGGGCATTTGGACTTAGGTATTATTTTCCTTTGCCCAGTTCGTATCGCTTAATTTTTTTGGTACGTACTGGTTAGCGCGGATGTTTTTTCCGGCAAGTTCTACCGTTTCTTTTATCCTTTTAATCTTTGTCTCAGGTCGTTTGGCATCAAGTATCCAGGAAAGTATGCCTCGTTTTGTTGATGGAGGAAAGGCATCGAAAAAACGAGCAGCTTTTTTGTTCTTAGAGAAAGCAGCCTTCAAATCTTTTGGAAGTAGCAGTTGATCTACTTCGTTGAGTGCATCCCAGGTACCGGTCTTTTTTGCCAACGTAATCATCTCCTTGCCTGCTGGCGCAATCAATCCGAGTTTCGTAAGTTTCTTCACTCGGTCTTTATTTATTTTCGACCATTTACTTTTTGGGTTTCGGGGCGAGAAAAAGATCGTAAAGCACTTGTCGTCAACTTTATTGGCTACACTATCAATCCAACCAAAGCACAAGGCCTCTTCAACTGACAGGCTAGGTAATCCATTGCCTTTCTTAGCAATGATCAGCCGAATGCCATCTTTCTGCTCATGATTTTCCTGCAGCCACTGACGCCATTCACTTCTACTTTTTGGATAGTATTCGTTATGTTCCTTTTTAATGCCTGCCATGGTAGCAAATTGGTTATCTCATCTTCGATCGTTTGATCAAATAAGATTGAAGAACAGTGTAGTAGTCTGTTCTTGTGTTGGCGGATATAAAATCAATCTTCAACTGGTTGCACTTAAGTTGAAGTTCTTTGTGAAATTTTTTCAGTTGAACGGTATAACGATCTCTGATTTCAGCAGGATTAAGTTTTAAGCGATCCCCGTTCTCAAGGTCAATAAATTCATAAGGCCTTTCATCAAAATTAAAAGCCAGCTCGGTTTCATGATCACTTACGTGGAATAAGAGTACTTCATGCTTATTATGCTTTAAATGCTGGAGGGCTTTGAAAATCTCATCGGCATTTTCGCCTTCAAACATATCACTAAAGATAACCACCAACGAGCGCTTATGAGTTTTTTCGGCAACCTCATGCAGCACATTGGCAACTCGCGTGGGTTTCAGTTCATGACTTCCTCGTTCAATAACCTTTTCAAGTAAAGTAAAGACTTTATTGAGATGTGCGGCAGTAGATTTGATTTGTGTGTACTCTTCTATCTTATCAGAAAACAGACATAGGCCAATGGCATCGCGTTGCTTATGAAGAAGATAAGCCAGGGCAGAGGCAGAATAAATACTGAACTTCAATTTTGCAATCGTATCGGCCGGATAGTACATGGAAGAAGACACATCGATGGCAATCAGGCAGCGTAAATTTGTTTCTTCCTCATATTGTTTGGTGTACAGTCGGTCTGTCCGCGCAAAAACTTTCCAATCGATATGTCGCGTGCTTTGGCCTTCGTTATACAAGCGATGTTCGGCAAACTCCACTGAGAATCCGTGATAGGGTGATTTATGAAGCCCTGTAATGAATCCCTCAACCAATTGTTTGGCTAGCAGCTCCAGGTTTTCTGACTTCCTTATCGTATCAAAAGTTGTACTCACGGGGTTATAAAAGTTATCTTCTTGGGCTCATTCAGCCTGATTTAAGTCCAAATCATCCAAAAATAGCTCGAAATAGCTGAAATATGATACGTGCAGTTTGCAATAATTTTTGAAACTACTATATTCGATCGAACCAAAATCTAAAACTTTAAACCTAAACACCTGTAGCTGTGGAAGAGAACAAGAATATTAGCAGAGATGAGATTTTTTCGGAGAAGGTAAAAGCAGGCAAACGCACCTATTTTTTTGATGTTAAATCAACCCGCTCAAACGACTATTATCTTACCATCACAGAAAGTAAAAAAAGGTATAATAAGGATGATGAGGGTTTCACTTACGAAAAACATAAGATCTTTTTGTACAAAGAGGATTTCAACAAGTTTGTAGAAGCACTCAATAACACAGTAAACCATATAAAGACAGAGCTAATGCCGAGTGTAGATTTTACTCAGTTCGACCATGCGCGCGAAGAGCATGCAGAACAAGTGGGCGAATCTGCTAAAGCCAGCCCGGTTAGCAGTGAGCTTAAATGGGATTAAATTTATAACCTAACCTAAACCTGAGCGAGCCTTCTGATGAAAATCGGAAGGCTTTTTCTTTTGTGATTAAACGCTCATAAAAATCCCGGAAATCGATCAAGCCAATCGTAAATCATTTTTAATGAATGGTATATTTGCGCTTTATTTTAAACAGAACAGGGTTTATGAGTCTTAAATGCGGTATTGTCGGCTTGCCGAATGTTGGAAAATCAACATTGTTTAATGCGATTTCAAATAATAAGGCCGAGGCTGCCAACTTTCCTTTTTGCACAATCGAGCCTAACGTGGGTGTGATATCGGTGCCTGACAAGCGGCTAAAGGAATTGGAGAAGTTGGTAAACCCCCAGCGGGTATTGCCCACAACTTTTGAGTTTGTTGATATCGCAGGTTTGGTAAAAGGAGCCAGCAAGGGAGAAGGTTTAGGTAATCAATTTCTGGCCAACATTCGCGAAGTTGATGCTATTGCTCACGTGGTGCGCTGTTTCGAAAACGAAAATATTATCCATGTTGACGGAAAAATTAATCCAGTCTCTGATAAAGAAGTGATTGACATTGAGCTTCAGTTGAAAGACCTTGAATCAATTGAAAAGAAAATAAGTAAAGTAGAACGCACGGCTAAGAGTGGAGACGCCAAGGCCAAGAAAGAATTGGCAACGCTTGTCCTGTATCAACAAACATTGCTAAGCGGAAAAAATGCACGTACGGTTAAGGTTGATGCAGATGAAAAGTTGGCCATTGAAGATCTGAAACTGCTTACAGATAAGCCGGTAATTTATGTAGCTAATGTTGATGAAGCTTCGGTACTCACTGGAAATAAGTTTGTGGATGCCCTGAGGAATTTAGTAAAAGATGAAGATGCTGAAGTGGTGATGGTGAGTGCAGCCATAGAGGCTCAAATTGCAGAGCTTGAGAGCGAAGAAGACCGTGAGGTGTTTTTGAAGGAATATGGGTTGGAGGAATCGGGTTTAAACAGATTGATTCACGCGGCCTATCATTTATTAGATTTGATAACATACTTTACTGCTGGCGAAAAAGAAGTGCGCGCATGGACGATTCATCGCGGCTGGAAAGCACCTCAGGCGGCTGGCGTAATTCACACTGATTTTGAAAAGGGATTTATAAGGGCCGAAGTAATTAAGCTTGCCGATTACCAGAAATACAAAACAGAAGTTGGCTGCCGGGAGGCCGGAAAACTAGGCGTTGAAGGAAAGGAATATGTGGTAGAGGATGGTGATATTATGCACTTCAGATTCAATGTTTAAGGACAAAGAAGTAGTTTGATTTTGTAATTCTGTGTTTTGTCTTGCTTCTAGGCGAGTTATCGATGACAATTCCTCTTAATTAAAATATTCCTTGCATCATGGAGGTCAACTTGCCTGATTTTTAGTACTTTAGCTTCTGGATTATTCTTTTTTTTAACGGAGTTTTTAGACTTTTTACTGTTACCCTTTAATTTTTTAGGGCGTGAGGATCCGGATCGTTTTTTCGCTAATCAATAGAGGTGGCTATGTGCCGT
>JAYVBN010000193.1:0-4132 GCA_043750455.1 Bacteroidia bacterium
TCCCCAAACAGCATCGCCAGTTAATCCTTCCTGATTTTGATATTGTCCCGTCACACCTTCATTATCCATCTTTGCAACGGGAGTAATGTTTCCGCTGGCGTCAACAAACTTATCGGCTTGATTAGAGGGCTGTTCCAATTGTCGCGCTAAGCGAATGCCAAGCATTCCATCTTTTACGTCTTTAAAAATTACTTCAGGTACTTTGGCTTCAAGCGTTGCTATACGATCGATGATAAAGTCATTTCCACTTTTTGTAAATACAAAGCGTGTCTTCTCTTCCAGCAACACTTGCCCGTCCATGTTTACCCAATTACTTACCGTTTCAATTGAGGCCTTATCTTTCTTGCTTTCGGATGACAAAATTTTCTGATGTCTGATTGAACCATACTTAGATTTCTTTTCTAGCGCTATAGCCGTACTGTTGTTCCAGAAATCAAGACCATTTACACTTTCATAATTCATCCACAGACCGAGATGATGCGGGTGATCGCTGCGTTCTCCGGCCTTTGGTGTAATCGGATATCCACGAGTAATCGTTACTCCTGAAAGAGTCTTAATGGGCCACAACACTGGCTTTTCAGTTGAATCAAAAAAACAATAAGCGGTGAGAAGCTTGCCATCATAACGAACCTCCACCTTCTTCTGAGCGGGGACATCTTTAAGGGTAAAACCCTTCTGTGCACTCACTCCCCCGATGGTTATGCTTACTATGATGGTTATTAAAAAAAGTCGCTTCATCATTAAACTAGTCAATCCATAATTTTATTTATATGCTAAAAATTTTGCTCCCCGCCATCACCTCCTGACGAGATTCATCGAAGGTCACTTTGGTTCCTGTGCGCGCAGCTGCATTGGCCATGATACAAGCGATGGCATGCGAGTAGCCTGCTTCCACTGGTGCATTTGTTTCTTTGCGGCTTCTTACACACTCCATCCAATTGAGCATGTGACCAGACGTAAGACTATCACCACCGGTGTTAGCTGATGTCTCCACTTTCTCATCTGATTTCTTAAGGTTTACTTCGGGTAAAAGATTGGCCTGTACATTCATGGATTTAGCATGCCGTTCAGTTAATCCACCTTCCGGTGTAACCATATTAGTATTCAAATTCAACTCGCCACCATTTGAAAAATAAAGTTCTTTCGGATTTTCTTCTCCGTTGTGCATGCGTGAAGCAAACGTAACCTGAAAACCATTTTTCGGATCATTCTCAGGTCCGTATTCAAATACAGCTGTTATAGTATCCCAGTTCTCGCGTCCATCTTTCCATGCATAAATACCGCCATTTGCTACCACGCTGCGTGGATGCTTTAATCCAGAGAACCAGTGTACAGTGTCAATTTGATGACTCATCCATTGACCAGGAAGGCCAGAAGAATAAGGCCAGAACAAACGGAATTCCAAATGCTTGCGTGCACTAAAAGGTTCAAAGGGACGATTCATCAAATAACGTTTCCAATCGGTATCTTCTTCTTTCATTTGCGCCACTGCATCAAGTCTTCTCCAACGACCTGGTTGATTTACATTCCAGGTAAGTTCTACCATGGTGATGGGACCAAACTTTCCGCTCTTAATAAAGTTAGCAGCCTCATGATAGTTGGCTCCACTCCTTCTTTGAGAACCTATTTGAACAATCTTCTTTGATTCCTTAATAGCTTTTAATGCCGCCCGTGCATCGTCCATGGTTTCCGCAAAAGGTTTTTCAATATAGGCATCACATCCTGCCTGAACGGCTTCCAGTCCATGAAGGGCATGTTGGAAATCTGCCGTGCTGATAATGACAGCATCAATTTCCTTTGATCCATACAATTCATCGTTATTTCTGTAGGCCTTAACATCATGTCCCATCTTCTCTTTAAGCTGAGCTTGCCCGGCTTCACGCTTCACTTTCCAGATGTCCGAAACACCAACGATATCAAAATTCATTGCTTTGTAGTGGTTAACAAAGCAAGGCATTAATGAGCCTTTGAAACGATCTGAAAATCCAACAACACCAACACGGACACGATCATTGGCCCCGATTATGTTGGAATAACTCTTTGCACTAAATGCCATTGCTCCCGCAGCAGCAAAAGCCGACTTCTTAATAAATTCTCTCCTTGACTTATTCATAATATAATCAGTTTAGATAGCTAAATAAATTTAAGTGCGTTCATGCGCAATCGATTGCGCATTTCATAAATGTACTACAAATATTTCAAAAGCAAAGTCTGGTGGAATAGGTTTTTTGTAAGCGGTAATTCTAAGAGAGTCTATTTCATCTCTCTAATTTTAATGCTCCTGAATGACACCAAATTCCCATGATCCTGCAATAAAATAGGACCACTAGGCGCCATACCAAAACCATCATATTCCACATACTTACTTCTGGCAACAAGTGCATTAAATAAAGGAGTTCCTCGTTTGTATTCCACCACTTTAACCCCATTTAGCCAATGTTCAATTCTGTTATCTGGATAAACAATAATTTTGCCACGATTCCACTCACCTACCTTGCTGTTAAGATTATTGAATTTAAATGGTGGTATTAAGTCATAGAGTGATCCTATAGTTCGATTGCCTGCCGCGCCAGCCTTTGCGTCAGGATGTTTGTCGTTGTCAAGTATTTGAAACTCTAATCCAATAGCTGAGCCCTTTGAAAGATATTTTTCATCGACAAAATATTTGACGCCACTATTGGCACCTTCGGTAAACTTAAAATCAAATTGAAGTTCGAATGCTGAAAACTTTTCTTCCGTAACAATATCTCCTCCGTTGATTGACTCAGCACCATTCGATGACAATACGGATAATGTGCCATCTTTAATCTCCCATCCTTTTTCGGGAAATTTAGCACCAAAGGCTGATCTCCACCCTGTGGTAGTCTTTCCATCCCAGAGCAAGCGAAAGCCTTGCTGTTTCTCGAGAGGTGCAATGGTATTTGGAAGGAGGTTTACAAGTACCATGTCATTGACAGGAGACGGAACCAAGTCTTCAGTTTGAATGCGAACATTTTTCCAATACGTCTTTTTACCTTCTGCCTCAGGTTTATTAATTGAATGAACTTGCAAAGCAATAAATCCGCTTGTTGTTAAATCATCGAGCAAATAAGAAACTGGAATATTATTCACCCATGTACGGATACTTGACCCCATGCATTCAATGCGATAGGTGTTCCAGTCGCCCCATTTATAAGCACTCTTGGCCGATGGATTTAATTCAACCGGATATAGCCAACCCCTTCGCGCCTCATCATAAATGCCCCCTGACCAGCCACGGTCTTTATTGTTTTCCACCTCCATTTGATAGCCCATCACTCTACCATCGGCACCTTGACTTTGTAAACTTCTGAATTGTATTCCTGAGTTTATTCCTTCATCGATCTTAAAAGTTACCTCCAAAATAAAATCACCATACGTTTTCTCTGTGATGATAAAGGAATTGGGAGTATCCTTAACCGAAGTGCCAACAATTACGCCATCGACCACTTCATATTTCGCTTTTCCATTTACCTGCTTCCAACCAGTGAGATCCTTGCCGTTAAATAAATTAATCCACTTTTCTTTTGGAGGGTTTATTTCAGCACAAACTAAATTTGCGATGAAACAGATGCTGATAATTATAACAATTTGCTTCATGCTATACATTTTGAAATTTTGAACCTTGGATTTTAAACATTACAACTTCATCTCCCATCCTTTTTCATACTCACGACTCCAAAGTTTTGTTGCTTCATTGTCATTCTTGATATGACCGTTAGATGGGTCACAATTAATAACACGACCTGTTCGGTAAGCAATGTTACCCAACTGCGGGAGCAATGTAGATTTATGACCTTCTGAAATGGGCGCGTTCAATTTGGCTTTTTCCCGAATTGAATCAACAAAGTTTTGTAAGTGAATACTATCCAACTTGTCACCCATGCCCATCGTATTGGTGGCGTCTGCTTGCTGAATATCCGTTTTAACTTCTTTGGTCAACTTGTTGCCCAACTCATATACTTTATAATCATCTCCACCTGGCATTACCACTGTGCCCTTCTCTCCATAAAAGATTACTCCTCTTCCACTTCCTTGTTCGTCAAAATCGTTACAGCTGCGCCCTTCCCAGGACATAGCCGTATTGTTTGGAAACTCAAACGTGATCGTCTGA
>JAYVBN010000194.1:0-7476 GCA_043750455.1 Bacteroidia bacterium
AAACTTGATGAAAAGTGCGGGATGGTCAAGTCCGTCTTTTCGAGCGTGCAAATCTTTGCGCAAAGGCACTTATGAAGTTGCGAGAAATCTTCGCTCAATTAAACTGACTAATGTTATAGTAAGATTTCTCCCTACGGTCGAAAAGACTTAGACTTTAATTGAAGGGTATGCGACTATGTTAGTTTCAATTTCTTAGTGAAGTCTCGCCTCCTCTACGATGAGTAAACGCAGCGTCCCCGAGGGCGGGAGACACTGCTGAGAAAAAATGCAACACTGAACCCCGCTATGTTTTATACACAGTGTTAGCGGCTGCCTTTATTCCAAACGATCCAACTCCATCTTCAATTTTCTCTTCGTCTCAGAATTCAAAAGAATATCTTGGTGCTTAGTCACGAGGTAGGATTCTATCTCAGTCCTCCCAAAATTTACCTTGATAAATGATAGATAAAGCTTGTCATCAAAAAAATTGTCTAACATAGATTCAATTTCAACATCAAATTTCTTTTTGGACTTATTTCCATTGAACCTCTTTTGTCCGAGCTGTCTGCGAAAAGTATGATTGACTGTTCTACAAATGTCAGACATTCTTTCTTTCAAACTACCTGTCTCTCCGATGTATAGAAGAACGTAATCGTCACCGATTCTCTCATAGAGTGCATAAACGCCAGGAAAATCAAGGATAAATTCGTTCCGCCAATCCTTTGTCCTTACGAATTTTATTTTGTTAAATTCGTTTAGCTCTTTTTCTGCAGCGAATAATGCACCTCTTAATTCAGTGTCCGTCAACAAATGTTTTATCATCTTCTTGTCAGTTCAAAAGTCACCATAAAAGGTTGCCGCTAATGTCCGTGTATAGACAATTGCATATATTTCCAATATACCTCAAACAGTTTTCACAACAATAGGCGCAGCCAAACAAGCATCCAGGAAAATTAAAACCTTGGCTTTAAACTAGCTTTAATAATTTTCAACAAATTTTCATTAACCGAATTCATCTCTGTGGCAGTCACACGGCCTAATCTGCCAATTACTAAATCCTTGTCAATTGTCGCAAGCTTGCTTAATCGTATCAATGAAGGTTTCTTTAGTCCGTTTTCTTTGGCGGGTTCTATTCTGACGTCAAAATCTTCTTGCCACTTTACTTGCGTTGTAATAAATGAAACGGTGATGTCGGCATCACCTTCAACTAATATCAATGCGGGTCTGTTTTTTACTCCTGTGAGGTCTGTGAATGGAAAAGGTATAAGAACAATATCACCTTTGATCACTTGTATATTTCTTTTAAATCATCTTTTGAATACAATTCCTCCTCGCTCTCCAAAAATTGGAATGATTTAGAGTTTGAAGTTAATTTCTGAATCCCTTCAGTGATCAGTTTGTCCTCAATTTTATTGATAAGGAATTCAGTAAAATCTGAAACCTCTCTTAATTTCTGATCTGGTAGCCTGGTCAGGTTATCCAAAGTCTTTTTAATTAGAACATCTCTTGACATCACCGTGGGATTTGTATTCAAATCTAAATAATTTCCTCGTCTTCTTAGCTCCGAAACTGCGTTAGCTAATACATCTCAACCCTTCACCACAATAGGCGCAGCCAAACAAGCATCAGGAATATTAAAAGCATTCACCAATGGCACAGCTTCCTGCCGTACTTCCCAACAGAGTTGGTTCATCAGTTTGCGTATGGCTTTTGTTTTCACGCCTTCCATGTAGCCCGATTCCAAATACCAGCCTTTGTTCTTTTCAATTTGTGAAAGGGCAAACAGGTCGCACAGTTTTTTCAACACGGCTTTGCATCCGGCATCTTTTGTTTTTTCTACCTGGAGTATGAATTGTTCTAGTATGATTCGCTCAATGTAGGCAAAGCTCACTTGCACCAAATGGGTCTGGCTTACATTAAAGGCATCGAATGAATCCATGCCTTCGCTGATGTGCCGCCTCAATCGTTTAGCTGCTGAGGTAAGGATATCGCGTTCACGATACTTGAAGGCATTCAACTGAAATTCAGGATCGAGCAAATGATCTTCATCGGTGTTGCGTACAATTATCGGGTTCAATTCCGATAAGGATGTTTTCGCCTGGTCGGCTACATAATTTAAAATACCAAACACATTCATGTTGCTGAATTCTTGTTTAAATTCGGTGAGCCTGCTCTTGGCCACTAACTGCATCAACACGGTATTGTCGCCTTCAAATGTAGTGTAGATGTCAGAATCATTTTTAAGCACTTCAATTCTGTTCTCGGATAAGAAACCTTTTCCGCCACAGCACTCGCGGCACTCTTGCAAGGTAGCGGTGGTGTTCCACGTAGAAAATGATTTTAGTCCGGCAGCAAGTGCTTCAATCTCCTGCATGTCTTCTTCCTTGCGATTTATGAAACGCTCAGTTAAATAGTTGAGCGAGAAATGCAAAGCATACGCATTCGCCAGCAAGGGCATTAATCTTCTTTGATGCGTGCGGTAATTTAAAATCGGCACTTCTGTTCCACCTTCAGGGCCAAACTGTCTGCGCTGATCGCCATAGCGAATAGATATTGTCAATCCTGATTTCACGGCACTTAGTCCTGATCTTGGTATTCCAATTCGTCCGCCAACCAAAGTTCCAAGCATGGTAAAAAATCTTCTGTTGTCGCTGG
The DNA here is from genome assembly GCA_043750455.1 of Bacteroidia bacterium. GTDB lineage: Bacteria > Bacteroidota > Bacteroidia > Cytophagales > Cyclobacteriaceae > ELB16-189. The sequence continues at coordinate 2,635 of JAYVBN010000194.1, forward strand.
AGATTGGGCTTGTAAACTTTCCTTCATCACTGATGCCGGCATATCTGTCCAGCATATCTTCTTTGGGTATCACCACTTTATTGAAATGGATTTTTCCGTTGTCAACGCCATTCAATCCCATCTTGCGTCCGCAATCTTCAATGGTGATGCCTGGCAATGTCTTTCCTGATTTATCCCGCAAAGGAACTACAAACGCACTCACACCATAATCTTTGCCATCCAAAATTAATTTTGCGAACACCGTTGCCGCCTGTCCGTGTACGGCCGCGTTGCCGATGTATTCTTTTTTCGCATTGTCATTGGGCGTTTGAATGGCAATGGTTTTGGTAGCATGATCATACGTAGCCGTTGTTTCAATTCCTTTTACATTTGAACCGTGATGTGTTTCCGTCATGGCAAAACATCCGGGCAATTCCAATGTGCCTATGTCTTTCAAATATTTTTTATGATGCTTCTCTGTTCCAAGAAAATAAACACTCATTCCCCACAGGCCAAACTGAACTCCAAATTTGATCACCAGACTTAGATCGTGATAACTCAACGCTTCCATGATGGCAAAGTATTTCCCCATATCGCCTTGCCCGCCATATTCTTTCGGAAAAGCCATGGCTCCAAATCCCTGGTCGGCAAGGAGCTTACACCATTGCAAAACTTTCTCTCTATATAAGGGGAGGTCGCCAGGCCCCACATACTTAAATTGAGGATCGGATATAATCGTCTTCACCTTGCGAATTATATCTGCATGTTGGCCATCCAATAATTTGGCCAGCGTATTGACATCAAATGTTTTTTGTGTGGTTTGTTGTGATGTAATGGTGTTGTGGCTACCAGACTTGAAATTGAAAGTAGCTTCGTGACTGATAAAGCCTAATGATTCTTCAATGGTGGATAAAGACGGCTTTGCCTTCGTCAACGAATCATTGACTTTTCCGTTTCCATACTTTGCAGCCAACTTGATACCCAGATCGACAAGACTATCTTTCGCATCTGATTGCTCCGCCACTTTTTTTATCTCGTCACGCCAGTTCATGAATTCATCCGGAGAAGGTGGAGTGGCAGGATCAATTTGTGCTAGCAGAAAACTCTTTTCCGTTTCAGTAAGCCATGCCTGACTGTTGACAAGTCCTTCGATAGTTGAAATTTCGCTGGGCGTAAGTACGGCATCCGACCAAACGGTATAAAAAATTGGCAGGAAGACATACAGAGAAGGATTGGCTGCTAATTGCTTGGAGTTGAGCATAGTTTTTGTTTTGGTACTAAAAATAGTAAATCTCAACCTCACCCCATCTAAGTTCTTTTGAAATCAAGAAGTATACCTTCTGTATTAAACTCGGTGTCACCTCACCCCCAGCCCCTACCCGAAACGGCTACCCTTAGCACACAAGTTTATGCTCCAGAGGAGCAACCTGTTTATAGCAAAAGACATTTATATAGATTTTATTGGCTCCGTAGGAGCCTCCTATCGGTACCTATTATAAAAAAGTACCGTGACATAGGATATAATTTACATCACCTCAGTTTCAAAACCTCCTCCAGATTTCAGGTGGCTCCTATGGAGCCAGAATTTTCAAATTGTACTCAATTTCTATAAACAGGTTGCTCCTCTGGAGCATAAACTTGTGTACTAACGGTAGCTCCGAAACGGAGAAGGGAGGGGTGAGGTAGTACTCGCATTTCATTAGTTTAATTCTTAATTTTCTAATCCATGAATTCGACACCCACAAAAATCTCCATCCAGGTTTCCGAAAGCATTGGAAAAATTTCGGCTTTGATAGCCACTCCTGATAAACCAAAAGCAATTATGGTATTGGCGCATGGTGCTGGCGCTGGCATGACGCATCGGTTTATGGAGGAGCTTTCAAATCAGTTGGTACAGAAATCAATTGTAGTTGTACGTTGTAATTTCCCCTACATGGAAAACAAGATGGGCAGACCCGATCCACCGGCAATTGCGGAGAAAACGGTAAGCGCTGTGATAGAGGAAGCCCACAAGATATATCCAAAGCTTCCGTTGTTTGCTGCGGGAAAATCTTTTGGAGGACGGATGTCATCACAAAAACTTTCAAAAGTTTGCCCTGAATTTGTTAAGGGGATTATCTTCTATGGTTTTCCATTGCATCCAATTGGTCAGCCTGCTGTAGACAGAGCGGCTCATCTAAAAAATATTTCCATACCCATGCTATTCCTTCAGGGCACTAAAGATAAGCTAGCCGAGTGGGCCTTGATTGAAAAAGTATGTGCAGAACTTACTTCCGCAACCTTGGTAAAATTTGACGGTGCGGATCACTCATTTAAGGCAGGCAAACGTGAAATGATTCCTGAGCTCGTGGCAGAAACAGCGACCTGGTTGAACGCATAACAGTTGCGCTAACCGATCAAATAAAGATCGTTTTTATCGGATTCTTTTTGATTACTTTTAAGTTTAACCTTTGAGCAAGTATGCGAGGATATAGGGTAGTTTATGTGACTGGAGGTTTACTGCTTTTATTTTCATTGCAAGGCTTCACGCAAGTCGTATTCACTTCTTCTAATCTTCCAATTGTAGTGATTAACACTAATGGGCAAACCATTAAGGATGATCCAAAGATTGAGGCCACCATGGGAATTATATATAATGGTGTTGGCTTAAGGAATAACGTTACGGATGCGGCCAATAATTACAACGGTAAAATTGGCATTGAAATTCGTGGCTCATCCTCGCAGATGTTCCCGAAGAAACAGTATGGGATTGAATTACATGATGCCTTAGGCGCAAGTATTGATGCCTCGTTGCTTGGCTTGCCCAAACAATCTGATTGGATATTATTTGCGCCTTACAATGATAAGAGCCTTGTTCGTGATCCCCTTGCTTATAAACTGGGTCGTGACTTAGGCCGGTATGCTCCCCGTACCAAATACTGTGAAGTTGTGCTGAATGGAGAGTATCAGGGAATTTATGTTTTAATTGAGAAGATCAAGCGCGATAAAAATCGTGTTGATATTAACAAACTTGATCCAATCGAAATCACAAATGACGATCTTACAGGAGGGTATATAATTAAAATTGACAAAGACACCGGAACGGGTGGAGAGGGTTGGGCATCTACTTTCACGCCACCAGGCCGTAGTGGCACTCAAACTATTTTTTTTCAATACGATTATCCGAAAGCTGCCAATATTGTTGTTCAGCAAAAGGAATACATTAAACAATATGTGGCAGCTTTTGAAAATGCATTGGCTGGCGATAATTTTAAAGATCCCAATCAAGGCTATGCTAAATACATTGATGTGGATTCTTTCATTGACTATTTCATAGCCAATGAAGTAAGTAAGAATGTAGATGCCTATCGGCTAAGTACGTTTATGTATAAAAGAAAAGATTCAGATGGGGGCAAGTTATTTATGGGGCCTATTTGGGATTTTAATTTGGGATTTGGAAATATTGATTTTTGTGCGAAAGGAGCCCCTGAAGGATTTGTAATACGATATAATTCCATTTGCAGTAAGGACTTTTGGTTAATTCCTTTTTGGTGGGATCGTTTGCTCCAAGATGAATCTTTCAGGCAACGATTAACAGCCCGATGGACTGCGTTGCGGACGGACAAGTACAAAACTTCTAAAATTCTAACGTACGTTGATTCAGTTACATCCGTATTAAATGTTGAGTCACAGCAACGCAATTTTCAAAAGTGGCCAGTTCTTGGGAAGTACGTGTGGCCGAATTATTATGTGGGACAAACTTTTCAACAAGAAGTCGATTGGCTGAAGACTTGGATCGAAAAGCGCCTTGCATGGTTAGATGTCAGTTTCACTGAGCTTATCACGGGTATTCCAGAAGCTAATAAAGCAACAGTTTTTTCAATTGAAGCATATCCCAATCCTTTCAGCAAGGATTTTCAATTTGAGTATACGGTAGAGACGCCAGGCATTGTATCCATCGAATTGTTGGACGTGACTGGAAGAAGAATAAGTGAAACACAAATAGTTCATGATGCCCCCGGAGTTCATGTTGTAAAAATGGAGCAATCTGATTTTATGCCTGGAATGTATTTCTACCGTGCAAGACAGAACAAGGGAGCAATTATAGCAGGTAAACTAATTCGACAATAGATTTTCTTTCTGATGATTCAATAAATTCACATACTATGAAAAAACAATTTTTACTCTTCGTTCTGTTGCTGATTACAGGTTTGCTTTTCGCTCAAACTGGAAAAGTATCTGATAATCTTTCCTTGTCCAGTAAACTTTTGAAAGGTGATAGAAAGTATGCTATCTATTTGCCTCCCGATTATCAAACATCGGAACGCAGTTATCCAGTGCTGTATCTACTTCATGGTGGTGGTGATGATCAAACTGGTTGGGTGCAATTTGGCGAAGTACAAAATATTACTGACAAAGCTATTGCGGAAGGCAAGGCTACACCTATGATTATTGTAATGCCCGATGCCAACACAGGACAGCGTGGCTATTTCAACGATCCAAAAAATGAATGGCGATACGAAGATTTCTTTTTTGAGGAATTTATGCCATTTATTGAAAGCAAATACCGCATTAAAAAAGAAAAACGTTTTCGTGCTGTAGCTGGATTATCTATGGGAGGCGGAGGTTCATTCGTTTATGCCCTTCATCATCCTGAATTGTTTTCTTCGGTCTGCCCATTGAGTGCATCTACTGGTCCGCTTACGTTGGAGGCAACGAAAGCCTGGCTGGATCAACGAAAGCAAAGTGGAACTGATGCGGAGATAGAAGCATATTACAAAAAGTATAGCGTGCTGGAGTTGATCAATGCTATACCCGATGATCAAAAGAAAGCATTGCGTTGGTACATTGATATTGGTGATGACGACTTTTTATTTGAAGGAA
>JAYVBN010000195.1:0-9309 GCA_043750455.1 Bacteroidia bacterium
AAACTAAAGAATGTTAATTTCTTTGGTTATCAACCTTTCTCAAAATTTTATTCCTACATGCATTTAGCCGATGTGAATGTAATCCCTCATCAATCAAACGGTCATACCGATAACACTGTGCCGCATAAACTTTTTCAGGGGATGATGGCTGCCAAACCTTTATTAGTGAGTTCAAGTGCGCCTTTGAAAAGATTGATTGATCAACATGAAGCTGGTCTTGTTTTTTCTGCTGGCGATTCGAAAGATTTTGCTGATAAAATTCTTGAACTTTATCAAAATAAGGATCTTAGAAACCAACTTGGCGAAAATGGAAGAAAGGTAAGTATGGATGGCCAACTTAATTGGGAAACCACACAGAAAACTCTTGTTCAATTGTATAACTCCCTGTTTAACTAATATGGCCCAATCAACGGCTCACCAGACTGTCCTTGATATTTCTAAGGGCACCTTTTTTATCAAGCGAAATACTATTTCAAAAAAATCGCTCTCACTTAACTACATTTTTTATAGGATTGCCCGGCCATTGTTAAAGGTCAATTACAAACTTTTCAAGTGGCTGAATCCTCAAAGCCCGTGGACCAGCCAGGCTTCCATCAAAGCGTTTGAAAAAATTCTGAACAAGAATATGATTGGTTTTGAATACGGAAGCGGCTTCAGTACCATGTTCTTTTCAAAACATTTAAAACACCTGACGAGTGTGGAGCACAACGAAGCATGGTTTAACATTGTGAAGACCAAACTCAGCCAGCAGGGAATTAATAATGTGGATTATCATTTCATTCCTTCCAACAAAACAGAAAAGAATGTAGACTATACCTTCTACAAAGATTACCAACTTACGGCAAAGGACTTTACCATTCGCAAAGAGTATCACGACTACTTTTCATTTGTATCCACCTTCCCCAATGAGCATTTTGATTTTATCATCGTAGATGGCAGAGCGCGTGTAGAATGTTGTTTGAATGCCATACCGAAACTAAAATCCGATGGGTTATTTGTGCTGGATAATTCTGACCGCGATCGGTATAAGCCTGTATTCAAAGTTTTAGAAAACTGGAAAAGCATCACCACCACAACAGGATTATTCGATACCACCATTTGGTTTAAGCCTTAGCCATGCAGTTGATTTATCAAATCATCTATCATCCATTCGTCAATCGGATACTACTATTTATTAACCGATCACTATCATCGGTTACAAAGTTTCAGCTGCCGCCATCAGGAACAGTTACCATCAAACTTTCAGGCGGAACTAAGTTTAAGCTTCTCACAAATCAAACAAGCTATGTGACCAAACTTTTATATTGGAATGGTGCCAGCCAATTTGAATACACCTCCATTTTTGAAAGACTTGCCAAAAAGATTGATTCTTTTATGGACATCGGGGCAAATACGGGCTACTATTCCATTTTAGCTACAGCTGTCAATAGAAAGATCAGCGTCCATTCTTTCGAGCCAGCACAAGGCCCCGCCCATTATCTCAGGAAAAACATTGTCATCAATCAATTCGGAAACAACATCAAAGCACATGATATCGCCCTGTCAGATAAAGAAAGCGAGGTAGAGTTTTACGAAGTGCAAAACGCTAAGTACCGTTACCTTGCTCACAATCTGGGAGGTGTTGGAAGTTTAAAGAAAGAATCAGATTCAAAAAGAACTTCGACTATCGTAAAGACTCTACCTCTTGACAAATTTGTTGTGCGTGAGAACATTCAAAAGATTGACCTGATCAAAATTGACACCGAAGGAACTGAGCATCTTATTTTAAATGGAGGTCGCCAAACCATCTCCCAATTCAAACCGATCATTATCTGTGAAACACTGTTCCATCAGATTGAAAAAGAGTTAGAGAGCATCATGAAATCGCATGGATACGAATTCTATAATCACCTCGATCAAAAATTATATCGTGTCAATACATTGGTCAGGGAAAAAGACAATGGAGTGCGTGATTGCTTTTTTGTTCATCCCGAAAAATTTCATTTAGTTAAGGAGTTTGTCGCGAATTGATTCGTATCACTTCTCTTTTTTTGAAGGACTAATTACACTACTTTTGAAGTAGATTTATTTCAAAGGCTATGAAACAGGTGATTCTAAGTATTCCTGATAAAAAATATGAGTTTTTTATTAAGTTAGTAAAGAGTTTAGAATTTATAAAAAAAGTAGAAGAGGTGACAACAAAAGAGCCGGGTAAAAAAGAAATTATGGCTGGCGTTCGTCAGGCTGTAGAAGAAGTAAGGCTTATTAAAGCCGGAAAACTCAAAGGTAGACCAGCTCAAGAATTATTGGATGAATTATAGAATCATTTCCATTCCGGAATTTGATAAAGATGCAAAGAGACTTGCAAAAAAATACCCTTCACTTAAAAAAGAATTAGCTGAATTATTTCACGTACTCGCTTATGATCCTCACCAAGGCGATCCTTTAGGTAATCATTGTTTTAAGATCAGGATTTCAATTGCTTCAAAAGGCAAAGGTAAAAGCGGTGGGGCAAGAGTAATCACTTATGTTTATGTTTCAAAAATTGAGGTGTATCTCCTTTCAATTTATGATAAGTCTGAAAAGGCAGTTATATCCGCCAAGGAATTAAAAAACCTGCTAAGCAGAATACCTTCCTAATGGGCCTCGTCATCCGCCAAAGTATTTTTACTACCATCATCTCCTACTTGGGTGTAGCGATTGGCTACATTAATTTATTATACTTATACCCCAAATTCCTTTCACCCGAAGAAGTTGGATTATTTCGCACGATACAGGATGCAGCTATACTCCTATCTCCTTTCGCCCAATTCGGATTGGCATCTGGCATTTTTCGTTATTATCCCCAATTTGTTAAAGACCAAAAAACGTCTGGAAGCTTTATCAGTTTAATGCTCTTACTTTCGGTGGTTGGCTTTAGCATTTTCTTTTTAGCCTTTCAACTTTTTGAAACTTCCATTCTTGCCTACTTTGAAGATAATGCCAAAGAAATCATTCACTACGCTTCATTGGTTCTTTGGCTCACGCTGATTTTGTTGATCACCTCCTTAATGGAGGCCTATTCCAGATCCTTGTTAAAAACAGTTATACCGAATCTGTTACGTGAAGTTGTATCGCGATTGTTGCTTTCTGTATTTGTACTTCTTTATTTTCTCGGTTATCTGGATTTCCAACAGTTTGTTATCTCAACAACACTTGGCTATTTATCATGCCTTATGATTTTGATGCTCTACCTTGGCAAAAATGGTGACCTTAAATTCGGCCTTGAATTTTCAGCAACACACAAACTAAAGTTGCCTGAGCTATTAAAATATAGTCTATTAAGTTTTGCTGGAACGGCTGGTTTAGTCATCATTGGAAAAGTGGACAGCATTATGGTGTCAGGATTATTGGGTCTTGCTGCTAACGCGGTTTACACCACTGCATTTTACATGGCTACTGTTATTGAAATTCCCAAGCGAGCTCTGAGCCAGGTGGCTATGCCTTTGATTGCAAGAGCTTTTGAAAAAAAAGATATGAAGGATATTCAAACCATTTATCAAAAGACGTCCATCAATCAATTTATCATTGGAGCGTTGATGCTTGTTGGCGTTTGGGCTAATCTTGATAATATATTTGAGCTGATACCAAAAAATGAAATCTATGAAGCAGGCAAATACGTGGTAATCATTGTAGGATTTGGCAAATTGATAGACATGATTTTTGGTCCAAGTAGTGAGATCATTGTCTTATCAAAATATTACGGATTCAATATTATACTAATCATACTGTTAGCCGGATCGATCGTGTTTGCCAATAATTTGCTAATTCCTACTTATGGAATCAACGGAGCAGCTATAGGTGCTGCATTAGCTCTTATATTCTTTAACCTTATCAAATTCATTTTTATTTGGATAACCTTAAAGATGCAGCCCTTTAGCAGTGGCACTTTAAAAGTTGCATTGATAACCCTAGTGGCTGTTGGCGTCAATCTAGTTTTGCCAAAGGTCAGCCATGTTTTGGTAGATATTGCCTATCGGTCCCTGATTATAACGATTGTATTCGGTGCGTTGGTTTTGTTATCCAAAGCTTCAACGGATGGAAACAATCTCGTTAAGAAATTACTGATGATGGCTGGAATTAAATCAAAGCTCTTCTAATAGCCTTGTTAATTGTTGTGTGAGTTTCTCTCTGGTGTAAGCCGAGACATCGCGATCAACAACGCGTCTTCCTTCTTTCCAATTATTATAATAAGTAAGGAAGGATTTTTGAATTCCTAATTTATCCGATCGCTCGAAAATTTCACCGGCTTTCGTTTTCACTAAAACTGCTGCTGCATCTCCGGCTACTGGCCCGATAGCAAGAATTGGATTGCCAGAAGCTAAATACTCAAAAAACTTTCCGGGAAGATTACCAGGGGCAATTGCCGTATAGGCGAGCACTAAAAGCTGAAGATCTGTTTGACCATATAAGGCTAGCAACTGTGAGTGTGGCATTTGTCCACCAAAGAGTGTGATTTTGGATAGCACAACATCTTGGTCAATAAATTCTTTGAAGGAGCTATTCACATTTCCGATAAATTCAACTTGAATTTTATTGGCAAGCTCAGCATTGTCATTGCAAAGTTCCTTGATCGCTTCCATAACAGGTCGAGGATCTCTCAACTCATCCACAATGCCAACGTGCCGAATAGTAAACTTATTTGTGCTTATATGAATGATGTTTTTAAAATCGTCTTCATCAAAGCCGTTGGTGATCAAATCTACTTTGCGTCCACTCAATTCTTCCAAGCGCTCAACATGAAATGGAGCAATGGTAACAATGCGATCAGCATTTTTAAGAACATCACTCTCCTGCCTTTTATGCATGCTTCTGGCCATTTTAGTTAATGAGAGCGTATCTAATAAATCCCATTCTGTCCATGGATCGCGAAAGTCAGCAACCCATTTTAGTGAAGGGTTTTTCTTTTTAAGCTTTAAGCCTATCAAATGAACACTATGAGGTGGTCCGGTTGTGATGATCGTATCGATCTGATTACTCTTTATAAAATCATTGAGAAAAGTAGCAGATGGTTTCACCCAAAAAATGCGTGCATCCGGAATAAAAAAATTACCCCTAATCCAAGTGCTTATCTTTTGAAAGAGTGATTTTTTACCAGTGGTGACAAAGTCACTTTGCTTGATATTTTTCTTGCCAAACAGTTTTGAAAATTTAAAGAAGGCATTGTAAGGCTCCCAAATCGGAAGTTTAATCACCTCAACAGATGAGGGTATGTCTTTCTGCAGAGATAAATCCTGAATTGCAAATGAGGGATTTTCAGGAGCGTAGACAATTGGTTCCCAACCCAGTTGGGACAAATACTTTACAAACTTGAGCCAACGCTGCACGCCACTTCCGCCTGATGGTGGCCAGTAATAGGTGATGATTAAGATTTTCTTATTCAAGGTTCAAGATTCAAGACCTGCCAGCCGGCAGACCGGTTCAAAATTAGGAAGTTCAGTGGTAACCTCACTCAATCTCGAACTTTGAATTTTGAATGACTTCTATAATATCAGTGATCTGATGAGGCTTAAACCACATTACTTCTATGTCCTTTTTAAACCACGTCATCTGACGTTTGGCATATCGCCTGGAGTTTCTTTTGAGAAGTCGTATGGCTTCATCTTTGTAATAAAGCCCGTCCAAGAATCCAAAAATTTCCTGATAGCCGACTGTTTGCAAAGCGTTTAATTCTCTTTGGGGATAAAACTGTTTTGCTTCTTCGAGTAACCCGGCCTCAATCATGGCATCCATGCGCGTGTCAATCCGGTGATAAAGTTCCTCACGCTCAAGTTCCAACCCTATCTTCACGATGTTGAAAGAATGAGTAAGTTTATTCTTCTTTCGAAGTTTATCAAGCGTTTGCCCTGTTGAATAATTCAATTCAAGGGCACGCATTAATCGCTGAGGATTCTTTTGATCGACAATCGAATAATGGTCAGGATCGGATGCCTCCACTTCCTGCTGCAACCAGGTCAAACCTTTGGCTTCATAGTCCTTTATAATTTTCTCACGAACTCCTTTGGCAATTTCAGGCATCTCGTCAAATCCATCCGTGATTGCTCTTACATAAAGCCCTGACCCTCCACACAGAATAAGGCAATCAAATTTTTTGAACAACTCGTGAATTAACGCAAGTGCATCCCGACCAAACTGGCCAGCATCATAATCTTCATCGATAGACTTAACACCAATAAAATGATGTTTTACTGCTGCTAGTTCTTCACGAGTCGGCTTGGCTGTGCCTATCTCTAATTCCTTATATATCTGTCTTGAATCAGCAGAAATAATTTCAGTCTTTAATTGTTGGGCAAGCTGGATGGCCACAGAAGTTTTTCCCACTGCCGTTGGGCCGACTAGTACAATTAGCTTTTTATCCACTTTCAAAATTAGTCATTAGTCTTTAGTCCTGAGTCTATAGCCTTTAACCCAAAATGTTAAGACAAATATCTCAGGACTCAATACTAACTACTTTATACTATCTCTACTAAAATCCCTATCTTGCACCCGACTAATTCGCCACTACGAATGATCAAATACACCAATCAATTCCTGACCAAACTAGAAGACCTGATCGCAGAATCGGACTACGTTATGCGGTACGAAAAAGGCAATTTCAAATCGGGATACTGCCTTTTAAAGGATCAGAAGATAATGATTATCAACAAGTTCTTCACCACCGAAGGCAAGATCAATACCTTGCTCGACATCCTTAAAAACATCGAGTTGGATACTACAAAATTCACCGAGAAGAGCTTAAAGCTATATCAGGAACTGTCACAGACTGAAGTTACTCTTTAACCTATACAGCTGTGAAAGTCACCTTTCTCGGCAGCGGAACTTCCCAAGGTGTGCCCGTCATTGGATGTGATTGTGAAGTTTGCAGTTCGCTCGACTACCGTGATAAGCGGCTGCGTTCTTCTGTTCATGTAGAAGTAGACGGAAAAAGCTTTGTCATTGACACAGGTCCTGATTTCCGACAGCAAATGCTTCGAGAGGGCATAAAAAAACTGGACGCTGTTTTATTCACTCACAGTCACAAAGATCATATTGCCGGGCTTGATGACGTACGAGCCTACAACTTTATTCAAATGAAGTCAATGCCCATTTATGGAACAAGGGCATTACACGATCACCTTAAAACTGAATTTTATTATGCCTTCGCAAATGAAAGGTATCCAGGAATTCCTCAATTAAACCTGATTGAAATAAATGAGCATCCCTTCAATGTAGAAGGAGTAACGATTATATCCCTCCCAGTGATGCATCTTAGAATGCCAGTACTCGGATTCCGGGTTGGCAATTTCAGCTATATCACAGATGCCAATTTCATTCCTGATGAAACGCTTGAAAAACTCAGGGGCACTCAGGTATTAGTTCTCAATGCTTTGCAGCTAGAAAAACACGTGTCTCACTTCAATTTTGAAGAGGCCGTTGACATGGCAAAAAAGATTGGTGCACCAAAGACATACTTCACGCATATCAGTCATAAACTAGGCACGCACAAGAAAGTGGAAAAAGAACTTCCTGAATCGATAGCTTTGGGGTTTGATGGGTTGACCATCGAACTTTAGAACTGTAACCGTGCATAACAATTACTTTTTCCTTCGTCAGCTTAGCGAAGCCCTTGAAAAGAATTTAAGGGGCTCAACGCTGGTATCTTGCTTTAGTCAAAATAAAGAAGAACTCATTTTTGAATTTAACGATAGCGTAAAATCGTTTTTCATCAAGGCGAGCTTGACTTCCGAATTCTGCTGCCTTTCGTTTCCAGAATCATTTAACCGAGCCCGGAAAAACAGCATTGATCTTTTCAATGATACCTTGATGAAAAAGGTTGTGAACATTCGCCAGTTCAATAACGAGCGGTGTTTCTCAATTGAATTGGAAGCAAACTTTTCCCTGCTATTTAAAATGCATGGCAACCGCGCAAATGTTATTTTATTTCAGGATGAAATCCCCAAAGAAATTTTCAGAAATCATTTGGATGCAGATTTTCAAATCAATCTTAGCGAATTAGACCGGGAGATCGACTGGAGTAAAGAAGCATTTATAAGTCGTTTAACGGATCCACAGCAAACCTATTTTACGTTCGGTAAACATGCTTGGGAATATCTTGATCAAAAAGGATTTCAATCGGTTGACAACGATCAGAAGTGGAGACTCTTTCAGGAAACAGTCCAACATCTTACTGAACCACACTACTATATTTTAGAAAAAGAGAATAAACTTATCTTTTCCTTATTGCCTTACGGGAAAGAGATAAGCCAATTTAACGATCCGATAAAAGCCATCAACGAATTCTTTCAACAGTACACGCAATCACACGCCTTCTATTCAGAAAAGTCAATTGCCCTTAGGCCAACTCGCGAACAAGAGAAAAGCGCAATAAGCTACCTCTCAAAAAATAAGGTAAAACTTCAGGAGTTATTGAACGATCAACATTATCAAGCCTGGGGAGACTTAGTCATGGCTAATCTTCACAGGATTAAAACGGGGGAAGAGAAAGTGTTAGTTGAAAATTTCTATAACGATAATCAATTAATGGAAATCAAATTGAAGCGCGACTTATCGCCTCAGAAAAATGCCGAAGTGTTTTACCGAAAGGGAAAGAACCAGCAGATTGAAATTCAAAAACTAAAAGAAGCCATAGCACGCAAAGAAAAAGAATTAGAAAAAACGAAAACGTTAATCTCAGAAATTGAATCCTCCACAGACCTAAAACAGTTGCGCATCACTTCAAATGATCCTAAAAAGATAGTGAAGAAAAAAGGGCAGGAAGAAATTTTACCATTTCATGAGTTTGAATTTAAGGGATATAAAATCTGGGTTGGGCGCAATGCAGAAAGCAATGATAAACTCACACTTAAGTATTCTCACAAAGACGACCTGTGGCTTCATGCCAAAGATGTGGCGGGTTCGCATGTTCTCATCAAACACCAATCAGGCAAAAATTTTCCAAAGGATGTGATTGAACGCGCAGCCGAATTAGCTGCCTTTAATTCCAAACGAAAGACAGATTCTCTTTGCCCGGTAAGTGTTACACTAAAAAAATTTGTACGAAAGCGAAAAGGAGATCCTGCCGGAGCAGTTGTCGTGGAGCGAGAAGATGTGATTATGGTTGAACCGAGACTGTAACATCAGATGTTTGATTGCTGGTAACAACAAACAAACCTTTATTAACTCGTTACAGAAAAATCCTTCTTTATTGCATTTAACCCAGATTATGCATTAGGGATTTTATGCCGGTGTAATTGACTGGAAATCAGAATGATAAACTCAATATTTCCTAATGCTATGCATTAGGAATTCTAG
>JAYVBN010000196.1:0-23889 GCA_043750455.1 Bacteroidia bacterium
TTTACAGGATTTGCAGGGAATACTGAAAAGCAAAGATCGTAAGAAGGCCGGAGCAAATGTTCCACCCGAGGCATTGTATTTAATGAGCGTTAAATATCCTAAACAAATATTTCTAAAATAAAACCTAGTCTTTAGGCAGTTTCCCTTCTCCTTTGGAGAAGGTGGCCGAAGGCTGGATGAGGTGGTGAGTTCATGGAGAAAGAAAAAGTTAGCAGTGGCAATATCATTGATTTCAAAGTCCTAAAAAGGATTTTTCAATTTGTAGAACCTTATCGTGGCCGATTTTATGTTATCATAATTCTCACGCTGCTTTTAGGTGTATTGACACCTATCCGTCCTTTCTTGATTCAATACACATTAGATGAACATGTTCAGTATGGCAACTACTGGAGCATGGTAAATGTGATGCTATTGATTTTTGGATTGCTGGTGGTTCAATCGATATTGCAATATGTTCATACGTACATTTCAGGAAGGATTGCACAGTTTGTTATCAGGGATATTCGAATTAAGCTGTATGAACATTTAATTAGCCTTCGATTACGGTTTTTTGATAAAACACCCATCGGCCGTTTGGTGACCCGCACCATATCAGATGTTGAGAGTTTGGCCGATGTTTTTAGCGAAGGATTGGCAGCAATGGCCAGTGATCTTCTTCAGATTGTTTTCATTCTCGCATTTATGTTTCTTACCGATTGGCGATTGGCACTGGTGAGCTTGTCTACCATTCCTTTGATGTTGCTTTCGACTTACATTTTCAAAGAAAAAATAAAAGTTGCTTTTAACGATGTTCGCAATGCGGTTTCTAATCTCAACGCATTTGTTCAGGAACATTTGACGGGGATGAGTATGGTTCAGATTTTCGGAAGCCAAAAGAAGGAATTCGAAAAATTTAAGGAAATCAACAAAGAACATCTGGATTCCAACCTAAAATCAGTGACCTATTATTCCATCTATTTTCCGGTAGCGGAAATAATTGCAGCTATGGGCATTGGCCTGCTCGTGTGGTATGGAGCCAAAGGGGTAATCAATCAACAAATGACGGGTATTACGCTGGGCAAGCTCACGGCATTCATTATGTACATCCAGCTTTTCTTTCGACCTATTCGAATGATTGCTGATCGGTACAATACCTTACAAATGGGCATTGTCAGTTCATCGCGCATCATCAATTTACTGGACGACACATCTGATGTTATGCCAAACGGAACATTTTCACCTGCAGAGATAAAAGGTGAAGTTTCTTTTGATCACGTGTGGTTTGCCTACAATGATGCTGACTATGTGTTGAAAGACATAACAATTAAAATCAAGCCTGGCGAAACCATCGCGATGGTGGGGGCGACCGGTGCAGGTAAATCATCCATTATTAATTTGCTCAATCGCTTTTATGAAATCAATCGGGGCACCATAAAAGTGGACGGCACAGATATTAAGGAATATGACCTTATTGCCCTTCGTAAAAATATTGGCGTAGTACTTCAAGACGTTTTTCTTTTTTCCGATACCATTCGCAATAACATTACACTTGGAGACACGAGCGTAACGGAGGAAATGATCCTTCATGCGGCTGATCTGGTAGGAGCTCGAAAATTTATTGAAAAACTGCCCGGTGGTCTTGACTATAATGTGATGGAACGTGGGGCAACAATTTCAGTCGGTCAACGGCAGTTGCTCTCTTTCATACGCGCGATGGTTTATGATCCCAGGATTTTAGTTTTGGACGAGGCTACTTCATCAGTCGATAGCGAAACAGAAGAAATGATCCAGCAGGCAATTGAAAAAATGATGAGCAGCCGCACCTCCATTGTAATTGCTCATCGCCTCTCCACTATTCAAAAAGCCGACAAGATTATTGTTCTGGACAAAGGTGAAATAAAGGAAATAGGCTCCCATCAGGAACTTTTAATATCAGACGGCTATTATGCACAACTGCATAGAATGCAGTTCAAAGAAGTAGTTTGAGGAGATTTTTTTTAATCTGCTTTACAGGCACTCAACCTTCAAAAGAGCTATATTTACTCTAATGCGATTCACGAAAATATTCCTTTTTCTTTTTTACACTTTGCTTGGCACAGGTGTTACGTTGGCGCAGGTAAAAAAGAGTGCCGTCAGCAGCCGGTTTCGTGTTCCTAATGTTTCCAAAGGCAAGGCCTTGGTTATGTGTCCGATTTTCCATGCTAGCAGATATCCCTATCAGGGGATAGGGCTTAAGTTTGGAGACCCGTTTGCCCTTAGTTATAAATTCTATCCAAACAAAAACTGGTCTTTCGCGGCAGACGCTGGCAAAGCAGCCAGTGGACTTTACAACAAATATTACAGGTCTGTTTTCAACGGATATCTGCCCGACACATTATCAAGCGAACAAACGATCACCTATCTAACACATAAGGCTAACACCGACTGGCTGGTGGAAGCAAAATTCCTATACCAGTGGGACGCTGAAAAAATTTCGAAAGGACTGCAATTATATGCGGGGTTAGGCTGGCAATGGAGAGCCACAAGCCTTACCTATGATTATTTATACGAGGATGGATCGGTTGATAGCAAATTTGGAAAGTTTACTGAAAAGAGATTTACCTATGGGCCGGTAGTTATTATTGGATTCGAATATTCGTATTTCTCACTTCCAATTTCAGCCTTTATTGAAATGGAAGGCTATACAGATGTGCTTATCGATCCCGGGTATAAACGCTTTCAGGGCGGGATGGGGTTGAGGTATGTGTTTTAGATAGGAAACTTTAGCCTATAATAATAGGTGTTGCTGGCAATGCGGCCGGGGCAGAGGAGAGACAACCAGACCGACAAAGTTTTGGTAACAAATACAAAAGTGTATAGGACTATAAACAAAACATCGGACATATGAAAAAGTTAACCCTACCCTTCTTGTTACTCATTGTCATTTTTGCATTCACTCTTTCACTAGTATCGTACGCCCAAAAATCGGGCTATGTTCTTGGACCCAAGGAGGGTGAGTCTTTAGGCCCAAATAGAATCATAAAAGCAAGTCCAAAAAGTGGCAGCAAAAGTGGAGTGATGGTTTTAGACAGTTTGGCACCAGGATTTGAGACAACTTTTCATGCACACAAAAAGGCAGATGAATTCTTTTATGTCATAAATGGTGAAGGAATTGTAGAATTGGATACCATGAAATATGAAATTCGGTCAGGGTCAGTGATTTTCGTACCGAGTGGAACTGCACACAAATTAAGAGTGTCTAACAAATACTCGCTGAATTTGATATTCTTTTTTGATAAACCAGGTGCTGATGAGTGGTTCCGTGAGGCACATGAAAAGTTTTTTTCAAAATCACTACCAATAACTGTAGATGAATGCAACGAAATTGGTAAGAAATATGGATATATCTGCATGGACAAATTGAAATAGTAGAATTCAAGATTAAATACACAGCCGGATTGAATAGATTTCAAACAAGTGAAACTCTACATTATGATTTTCGTCAAGTATCAAATTGATTAACTTTCTAAACGGATAAAGAAATGAAACAAATTAGATTCTTTCTTTTCATTCTTATAGTAACCCTAACAATAATCACTTGTAAACCGACAGAACAAACTGACTTAATCATTTCAAATACGAACGTGATTGATATAATCCAAGGAAAAACAATCACTGGACAAGATGTGATTATTATTGAAGACAAGATACAAAGTATAAAGCCACATGAAGAATCTCGAATAAAATCGAAAAACCTGATAAATGGAGAAGGTAAATATTTAATACCGGGACTTTGGGACATGCACGTACATACAGGTGATGCGGACATTTTTTTTCCGCTTTATGTTGCGAACGGAATTACTGGAGTGAGAGATATGGGGGGCGGACTTGAACAATCAACTGGAAATCTGTCTGTCAAATTTGAGAAACTTTCTGGCTGGAGATCTGAAGTCACGAGAGGTGAAAGATTAGGCCCAGAATTTATTCTGGCAGGGGCTATGATTGATGGCTCACCGACTTATTGGCCCGGTAATATTGGGGTGGCAGATTCAATAAGCATTCATGAGGCCGTAAGTCGCCAAAAAGAACTTGGGGTGGACTTTATTAAGGTATATCACAATTTAAACCCCGAACAGTTGACAGAGGTAGCTCATGCTTCAAAGAAAAACAACATCAAATTCGCAGGTCATATTCCAATTAGGTTTCCTCCAATGGAGACTTTGATTAAAGCATCCACGTTAGGTCAATCATCAATTGAGCACATGATTCAGGTGCAGGTTGCAATATCTCAAGGAGACGTACAGGTTCATAGTTTTATGGATGTTGCTGATGCTTGTCAGAAAATTATCAATCGCATTGACTTAGAGAAAGAGCACCGATTATATGAAGTTTTCAAGAAGAACGATACCTGGCTTACACCAACAGTTTCAGTTTGGTGGGGAGTCGGTCAATTAGACCAGGAGCATGAGGAAGTATTTGAGAATTGGCTTCAGTATATTCCAAAATATATTTCTAACGAATGGAATAGAAATCCCTTTCAGGACGCTCAATTAATTAATCATTCGCCTAAAGACTATGAGACTTTTCGAGAGGCTACTTTGAGTATGGCAAAGGTTGCTAAGAGAATGTATGATTCTGGAGTTAATTTAATGGCTGGTTCAGATTCGGCAAATCCTATGATAATTCCAGGTTATGGCCTACATAAGGAACTTGAATTTTTAGTAAGCGGAGGATTTACTCCAGTTGAGGCATTACGCTTGGCGACAGTAAATCCAGCTAAGTTTCTTGGTCGTAAAGATATTGGTTTACTTGCTCCAAACTTCAAAGCTGACATATTGATACTTAATCAGAATCCACTGGACGACATAAAAAATACGACTCTTATCAATAGTGTTATTTTAAGAGGAAAATATATCAATCGAGAAAAGTTAGACCAAATTCTGGCCGAAGCGAAAAACAGTGTGAGCAAAGATTAACAACTGACAACATTAACTGGGACAGAGGACAGAAAACAGGCTAACTATTTTAGTTTAGAGGCATTCCATCAGGACACTCAATTTTAAAACCATATAAACCCTTATTATGAAAAAGAATCGAATTAACAGCTTTATCAATTGCTTGTTGGTAAGTGTGATTTTTTTCACGTCTTGTAAATCACATTCCCCCTCAGATTTAACCGAAGAGGATAAGCAGTACATTCGAGATGTAACCACAAGTGTTCAAGATGGATGGAATCGCGGAGAGCGAGAGCCATACGTTAACCGATTTTCAACAGATGCGATTTACATGGCTCCAAATATGGAAATAGTTGTTGGCAAAGACGCCATTCGGACTTTTGCTAATTCTTTTCCTGAAGTTAAAATTAATTTTTCTGTTATAGAAATTAGGGGCTCCGCAGAGTATGCTTATGTCCGAGGAACATTTACTGTTACCAATCCTGTCGACACCCTTTTGGACATAGGAAAATTTCTTAGTGTCTGGAAGAAATTCCCAGATGATAAATGGCTATTAACTCACGACATATTTAACTCAGACCGACCAGTACCTGTTGTTCAAGAGGACAGCGACAAATAAAAGGAAATATCTATAGAATCTTTTCGTGTTTTGACGAAGGGAATTTAGTTGTGTTGTTTAATGGGTTTCAGAAAAAGTCACAAAAGACACCGACCGGAGAAATTGAGAAAGCATTAAAGATTAAGACTGAATATTTTATTGAAAGAGTTAAATCAAAGGGACATGGAAACAAAAAATAAAAGAAAGAAGACGGTGACGACTTTTGATGAACTAATTGAAAGCCGACACGGGAAAATTGGAACAAAAAAAACGAAGTGACTTTGAAATCAAAGCTAAGTCGTTTGCAATTGGAAAAATAATTAAAGAAGAGAGACGACTTGCTAACATGACACAGGACGAGTTAGCAGATAAAACGGGGACAAAGAAGAGTTTCATTTCAAGAATTGAGAACGGACATAGTGACATCCAATTATCAACTTTGTTTAAGTTAATTGAACTCGGACTGGGGAGAAAGATATCATTGACGATTGAGTAAGGTACGCGCTAGAACAAGGTTTTGAGTTAGTGGGCGGACTATGCGAATAGAAACACTTGAGCAGTAAACAAACATTAGCGGTCAGACAGTTGAGTGCTGCAAACGCCCTCATACGCAAAGCCAGAAACCGTTCCTATATAACCATCACACCATCTTCCGCCCCCTCATCACTTTGTATCTGCTTTTCGAACAGTTCGCGGTACGCGCCCGATTTAGCAAATAGGCTCTCATGAGTTCCTTGTTCAACTACCACTCCATCGTGTAACACAATTATCTTATTGGCAAGCTTTGCCGAAGAAACCCGGTGGGAAATAATAATACTGGTGCGCCCCTGCATGATTTTTTTCATGCTGTTTAAAATAGTGTTTTCCGTTTTGGTATCTACTGCCGAAAGGGCATCGTCTAGCAAAAGTATCTTAGGCTCACGAACAATGGCCCTGGCAATTGACACGCGTTGTTTTTGTCCACCCGATAAGGTTATGCCTCGTTCGCCTACACGAGTGCTGAATCCTTTTGGGAAGGAGAGAATATTCTCATAGACGTCTGCATCTTTTGAAGCTTGTATGATCTTTTCTTCTTCAGACGTCTCAAGGCCAAAAGCAATATTGTTATAGATAGTATCGCTAAAAAGAAATACGTCCTGAGGAACAAACCCCATTTGACTTCGTAAGCTGGTAAGATTATAATCTTTGATCGAAACGTCATCGATTAATACCTCCCCGTCTGTAACATCATACATACGGGAGAGTAGATTGGAGACAGAGCTTTTGCCAGATCCGGTTGTGCCAATGATGGCGAGGGAATCGCCTGGGTTAATCTTAAATGAAATATTTTTCAGTGCGTGTATACCGGTGTCAGAATAAACAAATGATACATTTTTGAATTCAATTTTTCCAGCTATCTCTTGAGATAGATTTTTTTCTGAAATAATATCCGTTTTAGTAGTTAGAAATTCATTGATACGTTTTTGTGATGCTTCAGCACGCTGCACCAGGCTGCTTGTCCAGCCAAGAGAAGTGACGGGCCACGTAAGTAAGTTTACGTAAATAATAAATTCAGCAATATTGCCAAACGTAAGCGAGCCATTAATTACTTCTACACTCCCCGCATACACCGTAAGTATAGTGCTCAAGCCAATCAATCCACCAATCAGCGGAAAAAATAAGGATTGAACCCGTGTGAGTGTAAGCGACTGCCGTTTGTATTCATTGCTCTCTTTAGCAAAGTTGGCGACAGATTGTGTTTCGCGTGTAAATGATTTCAACACCCGTATACCCGAAAATGCTTCTTGTACAAATGTGCTAAGTCGCGATTGACTTTTCTGGATCTCTTCAGCTCGGTGCTCGATGATATTATTCACATAGAAAATGCTGAGCGATAATATCGGCAATGGAAATAAAGCAAACCAGGTAAGCTTGGCGCTGATGCTGAACATAATGGGGATCAGCATAAAAAATAGAGTAATCAACTGAAGCCCATACATGATGGAAGGCCCCAGGTACATTCTTACGCGCCCTACATCTTCTGAGATGCGGTTCATTAAATCGCCTGTGTTGTTTCTGCGATAAAAACTCAGAGGCAAAGTCTGATAGTGTTCAAATATTTCATTTTTAAGATCGTACTCAATCAGCCGGCTCATCACAATTAAAGTCTGGCGAACAAAGTAGAGGAATATACCGCGCAGTAAGGCCATTAGCAGGATGAGAACGGCATATAAAAGAATCCCTTTGGCAAAAACATTAAAAAAGGTTTGTTGTGCAGCTAAATTTTCGAAAGAGCGAAAGACCCGGATATTATCTACCACAAGGTCAATTGAATACCGCACCATTTGTGCAGGCAAAATTTGAAAGACGTTGGAGATCAGCACGAAGATTAATCCAAGAACAAGATACCACTTGTATTTAATGAGATATTTGTTGAGGTACTTAAGTTCCTTCATGAGATTTATTTGACACTAACTAGAAACGAAGTAACTGCTTTTAAGTTTAAGATTAGGTGATATTAGAAAGTAAGAAGATAGCATACGTGAATTCAGACGGGTATCTCAATTGTGAACTCAGAGCCTACTCCATATTCAGTTGTAAAATCAATTGTTCCCTTTAATTTTTCCACCGCTTCTTTTGCAATGAACAATCCAAGCCCCGAACCGGTTGAGTTAGTGGTTCCTCTGTAAAACATTTCAAAAATTTTGTCTTTGTAGGGTTCAGCAATCCCCTCTCCGTTGTCGCTAATTCGAATATGCATATGGCTGTCTTGTTGCCATGACGTTATTTTTATTTCCTGTAGCAGGCCTATTCGTCTTCTCTGGTATTTGATGGCATTGGAAAGCAGGTTACTCAAAACTACCCTGATCAGGAATTTATCTGTTTGAAAAGTGTGATCTTTTAGGTCCCATGTAAACTTGATGGTATCGAAGTTTTCAAGGTATTTGAGATTATCCGTAATGTCATCCGTTAATTCTTTTAAGTTTACCTCTTCGAGCTGAACTTCTTTCCTGCTGGTTCTGGAGTGGTCTAATACTTCGCCCACAAAGTCTTCCAGCTTCTGAACGCTTAATTCAATTTGATTTAGATAAGGAAAGCTTTCTTTATCTTTTTCCAACCGACTAATCGCAATGAGACCTTTAATGGATTTTAGCGGAGAGCTGATATCGTGCGAGACACTATATACGAATCGATCCATTTCGCGATTGGCCATTGTAAGTTGTTGGTTGGCTTTTTCAATTTGACTTTTCTGCTCTGTTAGTTTAGCCTCCGTTTTTCGCAAGTCGGTAATTACCCTTCCTATTAAAGCCGAGGCAAAAAACATGGTGCCCATTCCAAGGTGAACACTTAATAATTGTGTTGTAACTATCGAGCCATGTTTAAGGCTTCCGAAATTCAAAAGTGGTAAAATGTAATTCAGAATGAAGATGATGAGGTTAGCCAGTATTACCGTATAGAAACCATTTCGCACAGCCACCATTGCGGCAACAATTCCATACAGAAACCAGTATTTGTCAAAATCTACGAGGAAGCTAAGTCCCACAAAGAGAATGGTAATGGCCACTAGTTCCTTAAAGCCAATTAGCGAGTTCCTTGGCGAATGGTTTTCTCGATCCTCTTTACGGATTAATTTAAAAAATTTCTTGTAAGGCTCTGGACGGAAAAAGTGAAGTAATGGAATTGATATTGTGAAAATTGTGATAAAGTCGGATAGCCACAATAAAGAAGTACGCTCGATACTTCCATTAATAAACGAATAGTGATATGTATAAAGAGAATTGAAAAGGTTTGGAACAACAATACCGAGCAAGGTAAATCTCAAAAAGGAGCGCGTATTGGAGATGCCATAAAAACTAGAATTTAACTTCTTGCAGAAAAACCAAGAGGCGAACACCGCTACTGGTTCACGGGTTGCCAATAATAATATTCTATCCCAATCTCCGGGGGCTTTCCACAAGAGCAGTGTAATAATGGCGTTTAGAAAAGTAAGCGGTAATACCCTAATACCAAACCAATGAACCATCACGATGGCTATCGAGGTAGGTAGGTATAATAAAAAAGAATTTGTAAGGTTTTTTAGGTAGTAAGAAACGAAAGAGCTAATGATTAGAATGATCATTAGCAAAGGCCAGGTCCAAACTCCCCACTTATAATCTGAGTTTAAAGGAAAGGGCTTCACTCTAGGTAAAAGTTTATTGAAACAGGCGCTGAAGCCTTCATTCAGGCAATATTAGTATTAAAAAGCCTATTTTCATTGATAATTAAGCATATCGGGGGATTTCGATGAAACCGTTACCTTTGTTTTTAAGTTATTACTACAGATTCTCAACTTATGTTCAAGTTTCTTCTGGTTCTCTCCATTATCGGTTATTTATTCTATAAAGTAGGTGGCTTGTTCTTCAGGGCAGGTGCGGCATCACAACAAGCGCGCAGACCACAAGACACTGCTTCAAATATAAATGCCAATCCCGTCAAGGATAAAAAGAACGGAGGCATTAAAGGTGGCGAGTACGTTGACTACGAAGACGTGAAATAATCTACATGTCCACCATCCATTTTCACAAGTATCAAGCCACAGGCAATGATTTTGTGCTGATTGACAATCGCGCAGGAACTCATTCTTTCTCTAAGGATCAAATTGAAAAAATTTGTGACCGTAGATTTGGCGTGGGCGCAGATGGTCTGCTGCTGATTGAAAAGCATCTTACTCTCGACTTCAACCTAATCTACTACAACAGCGATGGATCGGAAAGTCTGTGTGGCAATGGAAGCAGGGCAGCGGTAAAGATGGCCTCATCATTGGGGATGGTCAATGGGAAAACACTATTCAATGCGTACGATGGATTACATGAGGCTGAATTATTGCAGAATGATATTGTCAGGTTAAAGATGAATGATGTGAAGGAAGTAAGAGTACTGGAAGGGGATTTTTTTCTCAACACTGGCTCGCCACATTTTATTCGGTTTGTAAAGGAACTGAAGGACTACAAGGTGGTGGAAGAAGGACGAAAAATACGCTATAGCGATGACTATAAACCCAACGGCACCAATGCGAATTTTGTGGAGTTGCAAAAGGGCAACTCCATTTCCGTTCGCACCTATGAGCGGGGAGTAGAAAACGAAACCTTGTCATGTGGAACAGGTGTAACAGCCGCTGCACTTGCAGCCTCTTTTAAAGGTTATGTATCACCGGTTCAGATAAAAGTACCCGGAGGCGAACTATCTGTTGAGTTTAAATCTCAATCAACCGGACAGACAGTCTTATTTCGTGATATTTTCCTCATTGGCCCTGCCAAAATGGTCTTTGAGGGGGACTTGGAACTATAATTGCACCCCCAAAATCTTTATCTTTACGGCCCTTAAACAGTACCTAGTCCGTAGTCATTAGTCTCGAGTTGTTCAAGATTAGTAGACTTAAGACTTAGGACTAAATACTTACTACTAGCTATGTTGAAATTCATTGCAAAAATTTTCGGAAACAAATCAGAAAAAGATATCAAGCTGGTCATGCCGTTGGTGGAAGAAACCAAACGCGAGGGCGAAAAGTTGTTGTCAATCTCAAATGATGATTTAAGAAAAAAGACCTTAGAAATACAAAGCGATATAAACTTTGCTCTTAAACCCATCGATGATCAGCTATCAGATCTTCATAAAAAAATCGCAGACGAACCAAATCTTGATCTCAACGAAAAAGAATCGGTCTTTGCTAAGATTGATGCATTAGAAGTAGATCGTAACAAAGAACTTGAAAAGGTATTGCTCACGGTCTTGCCTAGAGCCTTTGCCATTGTACGCGAAACTGCGCGCAGGTTCAAGGAAAATGAATACCTGGAGGTAACGGCTCTTGATTTCGATATCCAGTTTTCCGCCAAGCATGACAACATCAAGGTAGTAGGCGATAAAGCGCATTGGTATAACAAATGGATGGCGGCTGGGAATCTCATTACCTGGGACATGGTGCATTATGATGTTCAGATCATAGGCGGAATAGTATTGCACCAGGGCAAGATTTCTGAAATGGCAACAGGTGAAGGAAAAACATTGGTGGCAACCTTTCCAATGTTTTTAAATGCGCTTGCCAAACGAGGTGTGCACCTTGTTACGGTAAACAACTATCTGGCTGTGCGCGATAGCGAATGGATGGCTCCGTTATTTCAATTCCATGGCTTGACGATCGATTGTATCGATAAGCATGAGCCTAATTCACTTGAACGAAGAAATGCCTATAAGGCCGACATCACCTATGGAACGAATAATGAATTTGGCTTTGATTATTTGCGCGACAATATGGCGCGTGATCCAGAGGAGCTCGTTCAACGTGGGCATCATTTCGCCATGGTAGATGAGGTGGATAGTGTTCTTGTAGATGAAGCACGCACACCGTTGATTATTTCGGGCCCAATCCCTCGCGGGGATGAGCATGAGTTTTATGACTTGAAGCCGCGCATTTTCAAGGTGGTGGAGGCTCAAAAGAAATTGATCAACCAATATTTAAATGACGCCAAGAAATTATTGGCTGATGGCATGGACAAGGACGGGGGACTTTCTTTGTTTCGCGCCCATCGCGCCATGCCAAAATATAAACCGTTGATCAAGCTATTGAGCGAAACGGGCATGAAGAATGTGTTGCAAAAGACTGAAAATTATTATTTGCAAGACAATAAGAAAATGATGCCAGAGGCTGACGCGCCTCTCTTTTTCGTAATCGATGAAAAGGATAATAGCGTTGACCTGACTGAAAAAGGAATTGACCTGATAACGGGTGCTGGTGAAGACCCAAAGTTTTTTATCATGCCAGAGATTGGCACAGAACTTAATAAGATTGAGAAGGATGTAGTGCTGAATGCTGAAGAAAGGTTATCCAAAAAAGAAACTCTTATTCGCGAATACTCTACTAAATCGCAGCGTATTCACAGCGTAAGTCAACTATTGAAAGCATATACCTTATTTGAAAAAGATACGGAGTATATCATTGTAGATGGCAAAGTGAAAATTGTAGATGAGCAAACTGGTCGTGTGTTGGATGGAAGAAGGTATTCCGATGGACTGCACCAGGCCATTGAAGCAAAGGAAAATGTGAAGGTGGAAGATGCGACCCAAACATATGCAACCATCACGCTGCAGAATTATTTCCGCATGTATCACAAGCTTGCCGGTATGACGGGTACTGCTGTTACAGAGGCAGGTGAATTTTGGGACATATACAAACTTGATGTGGTGACCATCCCCACCAACAAACCCATGACTCGCAAGGACATGGAGGATTTGGTATTTAAAACAGTGCGTGAGAAATTCAATGCAGTTGTCGATGAGATTGTTAAACTGACAGGTGAAGGTCGGCCTGTATTGGTGGGTACAACATCTGTTGAGATTTCAGAACTGCTCAGTCGAATGCTGCAAATGAAAAAGATCAAGCACAACGTACTGAATGCAAAGCAACACCAGCGCGAAGCAGAAATTGTTGCAGAAGCTGGTAAACCAGGAACTGTTACCATTGCTACCAACATGGCCGGTCGTGGTACAGATATAAAACTTACGCCTGAATCTAGGGCAGCAGGCGGCCTTGCCATCATTGGTACAGAGCGCCATGAATCGCGAAGGGTTGACCGCCAGCTTCGCGGTCGTTCAGGTCGCCAAGGCGATCCGGGAACTTCCCTTTTCTTTGTGTCTTTGGAGGATAACCTCATGCGCTTGTTTATGCCAGAGCGTATCGCCAGGATCATGGACAAACTTGGCTTGAAAGAAGGTGAAGTCATTTCGCATTCGATGGTGACAAACTCTATTGAACGTGCACAGAAAAAAGTAGAAGAGAATAACTTTGGTATACGTAAGCGTTTGTTGGAGTATGATAACGTAATGAACTCTCAACGCGAAGTTATTTACAAGCGCAGGAGAAACGCACTCTTCGGTGAGCGGTTACAGCTCGATATTCTCACGATGTTGTTTGACACGTGTGAAGACATGGTGGCGAATGCGAAAGCAGGTGAGAACCATGAAGACTTTAAGTTGGATGTGCTGCGTGTGTTGGGCTTCGACTTAACGATGACGGCTGAGGAGATCACCAAGCTGCAGCAAGGGGAGTTAGCCGAAAAGTTATATCACCAGGCGTTGGCACACTACGACCATAAAAATAAAGTAGTAGCGGAGAAGTCCATGCCTATTGTGAAGGATGTTTATAAAACACGTGGAGCTACCATTCAGGAAATATTAGTTCCGTTCACGGATGGTACAAAGCAAATTGGTGTGGCAGCAAACTTGAGAGCTTGCGTGGGTACCAACAATGCTGAGTTGATCAAATCGATGGAGAAGATGATCACCTTAGCCATCATCGATCAGCAGTGGAAAGAGCACTTGCGCGACATGGATGACCTGAAACAATCAGTGCAGAATGCGGTGTACGAACAAAAAGATCCCCTGTTGATTTATAAGTTCGAAGGTTTTGAAGCGTTTAAACGTTTTATCGCCCGTGTCAACGAAGAAACTGTTTCCTTCCTGATGAAAGCCGACATACCACTTCGCGAACAAGAGCAGGTGCAGGAAGCGCGTACGCAGAAAAGGGTGAAGTTGAGTGAGCAGAAAGAAGAATCTAGGTCTTTACTGCAAGGTGGAGGACAACAACCTCAATCACCTCAACAACGGCCACAAGAGGAGAAGATCATGCCGGTTAAATCAGACCGCGTGGCTGGCCGAAATGATAAAGTGACTGTGCAGTACCCTGATGGACGAGTGTTGAAGGATGTGAAGTATAAAAAAGTAGAAGACGATATTCAGTCGGGAAAGTGTATTGTGATTGAAGGATAAAAAGAAGTCACGCAAAGACGCCAAGCTCGCAAAGACCAATCTAAATGTTTCTTAGCGTACTTTGCGTCTTTGCGTGAATGAACTAACTCTTATGAAAAGCAACATTTCCCTATTCTCATTTCTACTGATCGCATTGGGATGTGTGGCGCAAAAATCGAACAATGCGAAAACGCATCATGAAGATCTTTCATTGGTGCGGCCAAAGTTCACCATGCCAATTGATTCAAGTATAAAAATCGAACCTGATGAACCTAAAGTTCAGGCACCCCCTACTTTAAATGTAAACGAGAAAGTTGATTTAGTGCTGGATAGCATTGATAGGCTTAACGGCTTGCGCAAATTTATTGAAGGGTATACCATCCAGATTTATTCTGGACAGAATCGTGAAGATGCAAATAATGCCAAAAAGAAAATGGTGGAGGAAGTGACGGAACTCACGGCCAATCTTCAATACATTCAGCCGAAATTCCGCGTGCGTGTTGGTAATTATTTTTCCAAACTAGAGGCACAGAAGGATCTTATGCGCCTGAAGCCGATATTCCCCAATGCGATTTTGATTCCTGAGAAGATTCCGATTAAGTGAGATAATCGATGGCACTCATTTTTGAATGGGATAATAATAAAGCCCGAACTAATATTTTGAAGCATGGGATATCATTTGAGGAGGCATCCACCTTATTTGCCGATGAAAATTCAATAACCATTGATGATCCATCACATTCGCTTCGGGAAAAGAGGAGCATTACAATGGGTTTTTCTGTCGGGAAAAACATGATAGTGGCTGTTCATACTGAAAGAGCAGGTACAATCAGAATTATTAGTGCCCGTTTGGCATCTCGAAAAGAAAAGAAACAGTACGGAATTTAGGCTTATCTTCGCAATAGAGATAAATAAATAAGTAAAATGAAAAAGAAACCAGCACCAGATATGGTTCCTGAATATGATTTTAAAGATGGGATTCGAGGCAAGTATGCAAAAAATTTTGCGGAAGGAACCAACATTATTTTGCTCGCACCCGATGTACTCAAAGATTTTCCGGATTCTAATTCTGTAAATAAAACATTGCGGGCACTATCCAAGAATGTCAATCGCAGCCTTAAGAAAATAGTAGCTTAACAAATCTCTTATTGCATGAAAAATCAACGAATCAATCTTTTAATGTTCGTTTTTCTATTTGCATTTTCAGTTAGTAGCTTTTCGCAGACTCTGAAATTTGATGGAGTCTCAGAAGTTAAACCCCTAAAGCGTGGGAAAGAGTATAGCATCAAGTGGTCAGGAGGAACAAAAGACCAAGCAGTAAAAATTGAACTTCACAATGCTTCAGGTAAAGTTCAAACCTGGGACGAAACATTAAATGATGGTGAAGATGCTGTCAAATTAAATTCAAGATTAAAACCCGGCAATAACTATAGTTTTAAATTCATAGTAGGTAATGAACTTGTCAGTTCTCAAAATGTTCAGATTAAAAGAAGGATTCCTTTGGCTTTAACCATTTCGTCAATAATTTTTGTGCCTGTTATTGCTTTATTTCCAAGCAACGAAAATAATGGAGTTGAATTGGCAAACCCACCACCTCCAGCACTAAACTAAATTTTAAATGAGGTATTACCTCACCCAATAGTCTATCACCGTTACTTTATCCAGGTGTGGTAATAGCACCGCAACAAATGCTTTGTGATCGGGGTGAACCAAATAATCATCTCTGTCTTTTTCACTCGCAAAGCTCGCCAGGAAGCAATGGGTTAATCCCTGGTTTAGATTTTCCGGACTGTTATTTGTTCCCCATTCAAAATCTTTGATGAGTTTGATTTTATCTTTCAAAGCAACAAAGGCATCTTCAACCACTTTTACATCTTGTGCAGAGGAAGTATCCTTAAACTTAAATAGTACAACGTGTCTGAGCATTTTTGCAGATGTTGATTGAGTTTGAGCATTGGAAGTTATCATAGCGAAACAAAACAATAATGTGATTAGGGAGAGAGTAGTCTTTTTCATAAGAAAATATTTGTTATTTATTTAAAGAATTGATTTGGTTCTGCCCAGTAAAGTCAGTTCGACCACCACCAGGTTTTTATTAAAGTTAGAATAAAGAAGTTTTACATAATCCAGATTCTGCATGTCATTCGCAATATCAAATCCTTTTTGGAATTCAGAAGCATCATATTTCAAGGACTCCATCACATTTCCTGTTCCACCAGATTTTACCAGGTGTTTGAGGACATCTAATTGGGTTTTTGTTGGGATCAAAATCCAGGGTCGATTGATTTAGGGTTCAACTGTCAATAAAAGCAAATATTGTAACTTTGCCTCGTTAAACAAATTATTTATGAAAGGAGTCAGCTACTTAACAGATAATAAGAACAGGAAAAAAGCGGTGGTGATTGACTTGAAGACTATTGAAAAGGACGAGGAATCAATTCACGAATTCATCGATGTTCTTGTTGCCGAATCAAGGAAGAATGATGCATTGATTGATTGGGATGATGCAAAACGACAGCTTAAGAAAGTATGTATGTCATAAGGATTAGCTTATCGATTATTAAAATTATTCAATATTGACTTTTATGTTCGACCCCGTTGGGGTCACATGTCTATAGCAAGAATTACTATAAACATGCGACTCCGCAGGAGTCGAATTTATTAACTGGAATATTGAAATCTGTCTTATGGCGTCTCTGCCCTCAACGAATTAATCCACCCAGCAATTTTCAGAGCCTCAACTTTAGGCACCTGAGGCATGGCAGCCATAGGCGTTTCATGCTCTGGCCAATTCTTAGGTTCAGGTGTATAAATTAATTGCACAATTCTTTCGTTGCTGTATTTGCGCTTGGCAATGTCAGCGAAAGATGGCCCAACTTGTCTTTTACTAACCTGATGACAAGCAGTGCACGTGTTCTTCACTAGAAGAGGTTCGATTTCCGCATACGTAAATTTTTTATTGGAAGCTGATATCACCTTTGGTTTGGCGGGGGTCACAACTGGCTTTACAGTCCGCTTAATACTCAATTCATTCGCAGGTAATTTTGTGCCTTCAGGAATGTTATTGAGAGTATAGTAGGCGGTGTTATGCAATACAGGCAAACCATCTTTCGAGCGGATGCCGGCCACATTAATCTCGTGCAAATAGTATTGCTTAAGATTATCGATCACAACCCGGACTTTCATTCCATCTTCAGAAACCTTTACACCTTTGATGTTAAGCTTCTCGTCATTCACTGTTGGGCTTCCATACACCGGGTGATATTTATAAATGTAACTTCTGCCAAAATAAGAATCTAAGTTCTCGGCAGTTGCTTTGTCGACCGAAT
The DNA here is from genome assembly GCA_043750455.1 of Bacteroidia bacterium. Taxonomy (GTDB): domain Bacteria; phylum Bacteroidota; class Bacteroidia; order Cytophagales; family Cyclobacteriaceae; genus ELB16-189. The sequence continues at coordinate 17,601 of JAYVBN010000196.1, forward strand.
GTGTGAATTCAATTTCAAACCCATCAGGCATGGCACTCACGGTTTTCATTTCCATGGGCACTTTGCCTGTCCATACTAATCGTTGCAAGCCTGCAGTTGTTGTTCCGGCCGAGCCCCATCCACGATTTGTTAATCCTGCATAAAGTGAACCATCATGTCCCCAATTCATACGCAATACTCCCGATTGAAAGCCAGCTCTGAAATCAAAGGCTACGCCTTGAAATTCGCCTTTTACTTTTTCCAGCACTACTCGCATGATTTTGCTCTGACCCTGATCACCTACAAAAACTTGTCCGGCAAACGGCCCAAATTTTCCTGCCGTTTCATCACTGATCAATTCAGCATTTGAAATGCCCAACACACCGTGCGGTAGCCACACAGCAGGTAATCTCACCTCAGGAAAATCGTTCTTTAGTTCAAATAGGTAGTGAGGATCTTTTTCATCCTGAATATTTTCAGGCTTTACAGCTTGACCTTCATTCCTAACCTTACGAGGATCGACCTTGGCATAAAGTTGTTCCGTTGTAATTTTTACAGGTGAGTTTGGTTGATTGGTCCATTTCAACCCGGCTGGGTGGCCAGTAAAGCTTCCTTTTGTTACGTGAAAAATACCACCCGATCCTTGCCAATCACCTTGATTGTCGTCATAAAAAAGTTCTCCATTGATCATGCCCAATCCACATGGCGAACGCATTCCGGTAGCCCAAGGCTCCATTGTTCCATCCTCCCTGATTTTCATTGTCCAACCTCTCCAGGGCACACGACTTTCACCTCGCCACCATTCTTCATCCCCAAAAGCAACATTACCAGTGACAAAGAAGCTTCCATCAGGCGCGATCTTTGGACCAAAAGAATATTCGTGATAATGCCCCGACAATGGCCATGCATAAATTGTTTCGTATACGTCAGCTTTTCCATCTCCGTTTTTGTCCATCAGCTTTGTAAGTTCTCCACGTTGAGCTACATACAGAGCTTCTTCTTTATAAGTTAGCCCGAGGGCTTCGTGCAACCCAGAGGCGAACAATTTAAACTGTGGAGCCGATCCATTCTCCATCGTTGGATTTTCAATCGTCCATACATCACCTCTTCTCGTGCTTACCGCAATCCTTCCATCGGGGAGTGTAGCAACGCCACCGGCTTCCAGTAAAACACCTTCAGGTGCTGGTATTGAGATTATTTTATAGTAATCATCTTCAGTTGGCGTTTTATTGATTTGTGCGGATGCGCCAAAGGCACCAATAATCATTAAGCCCGAAGCGAAATATTTATAGAATGTTTTTTTCATGTCTCTTTTAGGAATTGGTTTAAATTATTGTTGGACTCCTTTGGAGTCGAATACTATTTTTAAATTGTTTTCTATAAACGTTTGATGCCGTTGGCATCAGGTCATTCTTGTTTCCTGATTATAAATCTTGATTTCATTATCAACTTACAAGCCTCATTTATTTTCTGACTTCAGGTATTCTCTTTTCAAGCATCCCAACGGGATGCCATGTTTATAGAAACCTTTGGGTGAGAATAAAATCGATACCAACGGCATCGTACTATTCATACCATTCAAACAAATATTGCTCATCGTATTCCACATTAAACTGTTTCAAAAAGTCTGTATATTCTTCTTTAAAGGTCTTCTTTTTATGATGTTCTTTTTGATTCATAATACAGGCGATTACGCTATCCAGTTGCGAATGGCTGTATGAGAATGCACCAAAACCCTCTTGCCAACTGAATTTAAACCTGGAGAGTTGCTTTCATTGATAAACTCGTTCGATGATTTCTTAATCTCCCTCACTAAATCGGACAGGCAACAAGATGGTTTCATTCCGATCAGGAAGTGGATGTGATTGGGTATGCCATTGATGGCAAGCATTTTTTGTCCTTTATTCTGAACAATGCCAGTTATGTATTTATATAATCGTTCTTCCCACTCTGGCAGTATGAGGCCATCGCGACCCTTTACTGCAAAAATGGTTTGTATATAAATTTGAGAATAAGTAGACATGTCCCTGTGTGTTATGTTCGACTCCTTCGGAGTCGTGAATATGTTTTTAAATTCTTTTCTATAAACGTTCGATGCCTTCGGCATCCTCTACTAACTTTTTACCAGATAATGGAATATTTAATCGAGCTGTCAATGGTAGTGATCAATTCTTTCTTTCCGTTGATTTCACGGATGGTCGGTTGAACGCCTGCTCCTATTTTGATGTAATATTGCTTGTCATCAATTGCATACAAGCCATCTGGTAAAGCGATGATGTCACTTCCCTCAGCGAGTTTGTAGTACAACCCAGGTTTTGTTCCGCGATTTTTTAATGATACTTCATGAGTGATCGCTCTATTATTATCATCTGGATAGATTTTGTCTTCGGCCTCAACTCCATCGTATGTGTACATGAACACCGGACGACCTGTACCCTCTTCAATGGAATATCCTTTTCCCTTATAAGGCGTATTGCTCAATTGTGTTTCTTTTAACATGACCGGGAATGCATCGGTTGGTGTTGCAAGGAAAGCAAGTGGCTCGTTGTTAAAAATATATTGAACAGCTCCTTGTGGTTTAAATGAACCATCACCACGATCGTGCCACATCGGAGTAGCATCTACAAACTTACCATGCCATACGCATACGAGATTGCCAGATTTTAAGTCATATACATAATGTGTGCCGCTTGGATCACCAATACCGATTGTATGTGTCAAGCGTTGTTTATAATCACCTTTGAAATCTAAGAAGGCGCGTAATAATCTTGGCGAGTTTCCCGGATCGATTAAGATCGGAGATACGGGGTTATCATTTGGTGGGTAAGAATTGAAAGCATGAAGTGGTTTTGCGGGTCCCGTGGTTTGCACCGACAGCCCAAGACGTGGCGGCATCCACGAAGCATTTTTATAGTTGTAAATCTCAAATGGGTAAGTCCCTGCTTTTAGGTTGATGGTTCCTTCATCTCCTCTCCATCCATCACCACTCTGAAAATTAGTAAGTTGTTGATTGTTGATGATCAATCTTCCACCTCCGGTATAAGCCAAAATGAATTTGTAATCGCCATCATCAGAAACGGTTATGCTTCCAGTATAAATTGATCCATAGTCATTTTCATTTTCTAATACTTCACAAGTTAACTCTGGAAGTATGCCTGAAGTAGCTGGCTTCAACGAAGCAAAATCTGAAATCACCTTGAAATTTCCGTAGTAAGTTTTATAAGAGATGTTGGAAAGCGATGCCTGAACATCTTTCATCATCCTATACTTTATATTTCTAAATGCCACAGGACCATGGTCGCCTTGAATCATCAATGGGCCAGTTGCTTTCTCGTTATTTTCAATGGGGCCACCAGTTGGCAAAGGTACTTCTACGTTGTCATGAATTTTCACACCATTTAGCTCAACAGATATGAATTTGGCGTTAGCTATTTTCTCTCCGGCTGCATTAAACTTAGGTGCACGGAAAGAGATTTTAAATTTTTGCCAAAGGCCGGGTGCTTTAGCAGGATTGCTTATTGGCGCTTTGCCCATATAAATTTTCCCCGGCTCTTTTTCCCAGTTGCGGTAAATGCCTCCTATATCTGAATACTTGGAATCTTTTACACCCCAGCTATCAAGCAATTGAACTTCATAGCGGCCTTGCAAATAAATGCCTGAGTTTGATCCCTTGGGTATCATCACCTCTAGCTCAAGTTCGATGTCACTATGTTCGAAAGCCGTAACAAGGTTATCTTTTATTGTTTCATTGTTCATGTTAAGCAAAATGCCTTTGCCCGCGGTGAACGTTACCGCCTTTGGACGTTCGGGAGAAGCAACTTCTTTTGACTTTTTGCTTTTCTTTCCGGTTTCAACGGGAGCTTGTACTTGTGGAGAATGGATGTCTATGGTAGGATTCATGGTCACATCGCCTACAATTTGCCAGTTCCCTGCCTGCGGCTTAAAAGCAGATAGGTCTTCAAGCGGTAAAGTTTTTGATTCCTGCGCATAAAGGCTGTTGAAACTAACGGCCGTTATCAACACAAGGAAGCATCGTTTGATATTTTGCATGGTAGTACAATTAGATAAAAAGTTTGCTAATATCAGATGATCAAATGGGAATAGCAAAATTTTTTTAGGCATGAATATTTTAGTGCAAAGGTATTTTTATGGCCACTATGGCTCAAAGTCATTTAGGATTCAAAAATGAAATTGAAGCGCCATACATAATTGTCATAGATCTCTAAAAAGTTAATGAATACTTTATCATACTTTTGTTAACAGTATGAATCTTCTCAACACGATCAAGTCTTTATCCGAAAAGTACAGTCAACAGGTAGTTGAATTGCGCAGGCATTTACATGCTAACCCAGAACTTTCGTACCAGGAGTTTAATACTGCTAAATATGTAGCACAGCAATTGCGATCATTTGGTATTGAATCAACCGAAGTTGCCACGACCGGTTTGCTGGCCGAGATAAAAGGAAAGAATCCATCCAAGAGAACGATTGCCTTGCGTGCCGATATGGATGGCCTCCCGATTCTGGAAACGAACAATGTCCCTTACAAATCAAAGAACCCGGGCGTGATGCATGCATGTGGCCATGATGTTCATACCTCATCTTTACTGGGCACTGCAAAAATCCTGAATGAAGTAAAAGATCAGTTTGAAGGTACTGTTCGATTTCTGTTTCAGCCGGGTGAAGAAAAAAATCCGGGCGGAGCATCGTATATGATCCGTGACGGAGCCTTGGAAAACCCAAGACCAGCCGCCATTATTGGCCAGCATGTCTTTCCGTTGTTGCCTGTTGGCAAGATTGGCTTTCGCGAAGGCATGTACATGGCCAGTGCTGACGAAATTTACTTGAAAGTGATTGGCAAAGGTGGACATGGTGCTGCGCCTGATCTTTGTATCGATCCGATTGTCATTTCTTCGCATATCATAATAGCCTTGCAACAAATCATAAGTCGAAATGCAAATCCAAGACAACCAACAGTTTTAACTTTTGGCAACATTATTGGACAAGGAGCAACGAATATTATTCCTAATGAAGTAAACATAGCCGGAACTTTTCGTGCAATGAATGAAGAATGGCGTGAACAAGGACTTCAAAAAATCAAGAAGATGTCTGAGAGCATCGCTGAAGGAATGGGGGGAAAATGTGAAGTTGATATTTCAAGAGGCTATCCTTATTTGGAAAACAATCCTGAACTCACCCGGAGAATTAAAGCAGCGGCTGCAGATTATGTTGGTCAGGAAAATGTGGTTGACATAGATATCACACTAGCCTCAGAAGACTTTGCCTTTTACTCTCAAATTATACCTGCTTCTTTTTATAGGTTAGGCACACGCAACGAGGCGAAGGGAATAACATCCTATGTTCATACGCCTACATTTGATATCGATGAAGAGGCATTGAAGATTGGCCCTGGTCTTATGGCGTGGATGGCACTGAAAGAATTAGAATCGTGATTCATTTGTAATCTGGTCTTTGTATTAAGTCTTTGTTAAATCCTTACTTCTTTCGCATGCCTACTTATCTTTGAAGCAAGGATGAAAAAATCGCCACCCAAGGAATCTGAAATTGCCAGTCCACTTCAGCAAAGTCGCTGGCAAATAATTGCCAAGAATACGGCATACATATTGGCCGCCCTCTTCATTTTTTTATTCGCACTTGACCTGATGATCTCTTCGCTTCAGCATCTTGGAAAGACTGCTGCAGAGACCATTATACTCGCTACTTCAAATCCATTTACTGGACTGTTCATCGGATTGCTGGTAACAGCCATCATCCAAAGTAGTTCAGCTACTACGTCAATGGTAGTCGCGCTTGTGGCATCGGGTGCTATCACGTTGGAAGGAGCTGTGCCTATCATTATGGGGGCAAATGTGGGAACAACAATCACCAGCACCATTGTTTCGCTAGGTTTCATTACCAAGAAAAATGAATTTAGGAGGGCGGTGGCAGCGGGAACGTATCACGATTTTTTTAACATCCTTACCGTGATCATCCTATTTCCGCTTGAGTATTATTTTGGATTTCTGTCAGGTTTATCCAGTTCAATAGCATCCCTTCTGTTTAATCAGCCGATTGGCCCACCAAAAACTAATTTTTCACTTTTAGGATCGGGGTTCAATCCAATTATCGATTTTTTGGTAAACAGTATTGGTAATGGGTTTTTACTGGCGTTACTATCTTTTGCTTTGTTGTTCGGCTCTATTCTTTTTTTTCGAAAAGTACTGACTAAACTGCTCGGCTTTGGTTCTCAAGACCGCTTTCAACAATTCTTTTTTCAGCATCCGTTGAAATCTTTTGGTTGGGGATTGATA
>JAYVBN010000197.1:0-2480 GCA_043750455.1 Bacteroidia bacterium
GCTAAAAAAGATAAACACATTATTGTTTACGAAGGAGGTGAATCGGTAAGGTTTGATCAACATGCCATTGAAGAAGGAGTAAACGGTACACTGCGTTTAATGAAGCATTTGAAAATGATTGATTGGGCACCCGAACCAAAAGAAGAAAATAAAATCATTTGGAGCTCTTCCTGGGCACGGGCACGCACAGCAGGATTATTTCTTGCGGAAATTAAATGCGGAGATCTTATTCATAAGAATCAAATAGTGGGAACGCTTACAGATCCTTTCGGGGAATTCAAAGAGCAGATCAAATCACCAACAACCGGCTATGTGGTTGGCCTCAATAACAACCCTGTTGTCAATGCTGGCGATGCTCTCATTCATATCGGGCAGGACAATGTGTGTAAGATTGGTGGATCAGTAGAAGATTAATTGTTTATTTCTCCAGCGCCTTAAGGTATGATCTTATGATTTCTTTAAAAATCCGGACACGGAATAACTAACTTATCCTTTGGTGGCTTGCGCGGATTGCGTGTACTCCACGAATACACTAAACTTATTTCATGCGCACCTCCACTTGTGGGACCCAGTTTTGAAATAGTATAATCGTAACTGTATCCAATGTTAAGAATGTCCTTCGGTCCCTTTTGTGTAAACCCTATTAATAACACAATCGATTCATTATTGAGATTACCATTGACCGATTTAAACGGTATGCCGCGATACCAGGTGCCAAGTATGATCGGCTCAAACGTAAAATACATACCCAAATCCATCTGATCGAAACTACCCTGATGACGATACTGAACAGCCGGTGCTACACTTCTCTCTTGTTTGCGGGCGAAGACCCCTGTGCCAATAACACCAGGATTAAAAAAGAATTTATATCCGGCATGTCCTGATAATTTCATGGGCAACGGACTGTCCTCTCCTACCACTGACTGATTTGGTGTGGTTAAATGCGTAGCGGCAAATCCCAACCATGCACTTTGGGTATAAAACAATCCTCCCGCTCCGATGTCTGGAAAAAAGATACTTTGGCCTGAACCAACTGTCTCATTTGTTGGGTTTACAACATCACCTGTTGCCGGATCAAACTGATCGCCAAAGGTTAGCCTGTTGAAATTAACCGAGCGATTATAAATGGAAGCCTGAAACCCAGGGCGAAATGAAAGGCCTTTAACTATTTCTAAGTTGTAAGAATACTGAAGAGTAAGGCTTATTGATTGAAGGCCGAGTACTCCTTCGCGGTCGCGGGTCAATAAAGCACCTATACCACTATTATAATCTTCCAGGTAAACGTCACCATAGGCTGAGATGGTAGTAAAATTGGCATCAATAGCAGGCCACTGATTGCGGTAGTTCATACCTACTCTCGCTTGACTGGTAGATCCGGCAAAAGCGGGATTGAGGTAAAGTGGCGCGGCATAGAATTGAGAAAATTGTGGGTCTTGAGCTGTTACCGGAGTTTGCGATAGTAGTATTAATCCACAACCCGTTAGTAGAAGTCGGTACAACAAATTGGGGTATTTTATTTTCTCCATCTAAGCAAATTAAATCCTTTATCAAGACTAAAAAAAATGAAGCACTATGATTTCTAAACCTTGCGCCTACTTAACGATATTTTCGCTCAAATTATATACTTTAGTGTGATTTAGTCGTTTTAGATTTCGATTAATACTGCTGACCTGCTATGTTGAATGAATGTGTGCCGTATGATGTATAAAAATCCCCTTGTTTTGAATCTTAAGATTGCAATCACTTTTTTGGTTTTCATTTCCACAGGTAACGTTTTTTCTCAAAACTTAGAACAATCAAACTGGTATTTTGGAAACTCGGTAAATGGAATCCGGTTTAACCGATCAACAGGTGTACCAGCACTCGTTAATAATCAGGCAATTCCTTTCGGAACAGGCGGAAGTGCTGTGGCCACAGATCCTTCAACCGCCAACTTACTTTTTTATTCGGATGGTTCCGTTATTTATGACGCCTGCCATCTGCAAATGTTAAATGGCGGTGGTCTTAATGGCAATAATTCCGGAAATCAACCGGTAGCAATTTGTCCGGTGCCGGGGCAACCTAATAAGTATTTTGTTTTCACAAACACAGCCAACTTTCTTGCTGGAGGTACAATCAGTAGTAGCGTAGTAGATATGAATTTATTTGGCAATGCGGTGTTTCCAGCCCCTCCTTTCGGGGATGTTGAAAATCCAAAGAATGTAGCCATCCTAGGCCTGACAGGACGATCAGAAGGCATGACTATTGTGCCCCATTCGAACGGAACCGATTATTGGTTGATTACGCATCAAAGCAATTCAATTAGATACTCCGCTACATTGATCAACGCTGCTGCCTATGCAGGCACATTCAACACAACTGTTTCATCTACCGGCAATCTTCCTCTTTCCATTGCCAATTTTTCGTACCATGCTGGTCTGGGTAAGATGGCGGTGTCACCACAAAGTGCCAATGAAGACGCTATCATTTTTGATTTTAAT
>JAYVBN010000198.1:0-11246 GCA_043750455.1 Bacteroidia bacterium
CCAAAACCCTTCTGCTTTTTTAACCACCCTGAACGATGGGCCAAATGCAAATTCCCATCCCTTCTTGCCCATGCGAAAACCATTCAAAAAAGTCATAGATGGAATAAATTTTCCTGACTCCAATCCACCGATCATAGGAATAAATTCCACCAGGGCCTGGAAGTCTCCTGCACTCAGGTATTGCCATTCTTTCTGCCAACCAAACTGAAACGTAGCGGGATACATATTGTAGCCGCCTTCACTTTCTGGGGCAGTCAACACATTTGCAGCGTCACCGGTGGCCATGGAGAAACCCATACGTGGGCCATTTAGGCTAAGTTGGGTTTTGGGGCTTTCAATCGGTGCATCGTAGTTAACAAGCAAGCCTACTAGGTTTTGATCCGGTGTAATTCCCATCAGCTTCTGCACAGAAATGCCAATCATTCGCTGTAGTTCAGGCTGAAGATTGAGATATTCAGTAGCATCTTGTTTTTCAACAGCCTCATTTTTTATATCGATCACTTTAAGCGAGATCACAATTTTTTCTCCAAATCGCTCAACGCTACCCGTGATCATTTTCTCTGCATCGAGAACTTTACCTGCCGCCACCACACATGATTTGCCGAAGCAACTTTTCAGATCAATGTTATTTTTCTTGACAGCCTCGGCCACATCATACTTGTCCATGACATTAAACACATTGGCTTTTTCTAATTCGAGGCGCACCATGTAGCCAACCGATTCAGCATCCTGGATAACGCCTTTGCTATCAATACCCAGCACTGCTGCGATAGATTTTTTAGGAGTTTGAGCATAAGAATTAACCGATGTTACCAGTAACACAATTAGCATTACCAATTTGGTTTTACGCATCACGAGACAGGCTAACCTATCGTTACCTGGATTGTTCATTGCTTTTTTCATTTTAGTTTTGTTTAATTTTTGTGATGATTTGATTTCTGACTTCTGGTGTAAATGTAAAGTCACTGTCGTTGAGTATGATTTCATAGTTTGCCGATGCCTTCCAAATGTTTTGCAGTATCACCTTCATTGAATTACGATAAGACAGGTTTTTGCATTTAATGCAAATCCATAATTTTTAATCAGCATTAGTTAATGATATCTCATCTTCATGATCACATTTCTGTCTCCCTTCAAATGAAACCGAAAATCAGAATAGTCAGGCCTGCGAAAGGAAGTGTGATAATAATCGGAGAACGCATAGCCTTCCGCAGGCGACAACCAATGGAAATCCAATTTCTTGTTACCATTTTCGTCATCGTGCAATGCGATGCCCATGTGCCTCGAAATGAAACCATGAAAGGTGACAATGAAGGTGTTGCATTTTATGTCCGCTTTCTGAACCACTATTCTTAAAAAACCTTTGTCATGCGGAAAAGAAGTACTGTCATCGTAAAATTTAAAGCGAATAACACCCTCCTTGTTGCGTATGTTCTTAACGATTATGGTAATTGAATATGTTGAGTCCTTTTCGCCCGGCAAGGATCGAGATTCATTTTCGAGGAATAAAGAATGCTTATCATGTGCATTGTAATAATCGAATGATCTCTTCCTTATAGAGTCAATTTGTGCGTGGCTAATACTGGTAATCAACGAAAGAATAGAGCATGCTAGAACCAGGCACTTGATGGGGAAGACACTTACCCGGTTATGATTCGAATTGATTATTATCGCCATCACTGATAAAACTTTTTTGTTTTCTGATAGGAGCTCCTAACCATCCATTCAACTAATCCAGGAAAGTAGCGCACCAAAAAATAATACAGCTTTCCGGGTGCCCCAATGATTGTTCTCTTCTTTCGGATTAAAATGCTCTGCATAATTTTTTTTGATACCTGTTCTGTAGTCGCAGTAAAAAAACCTTTTCGTTCCTGAAGGCTTACTGGCTTTCCATCTGCACCAATGGCAGTCTTTCCTTGTTCTATTTCTGTGTATCCTACATGAACCACTCCAATATGAATTTCACTGGAATGATTTTCAATCCGCAACGATTCGGCAATTGCAGTTAGCGCCATTTTAGCTGCACAGTATACACCAATGAATGGCAGACCCCGGAAGCCAGTCAGACTGGAAATAAACACGATGCTACCTTTCGTTTTCCTGATGTGAGGCAACACCATCTGCGTAAGCATCACAGGCGCGATAGCATTTACTTTAAAAACTGTAGAAATCACTTCGGGCGACAACTGCTCGGTTATTCCACGCATGGATACACCTGCATTATTTATCAGGATATCAATTCTTCCAAAATGCTGAAGTGTTGCCGCTACTAAATTTTTACATTCAGCTTCCTGTGTAACATCTCCTGAAAAATGTATGACCTCATAACCTAGATTCTTTAATTCCTTCTCGGTGGCCAAGAGTTTTTCTTTATCTCTTCCGTTTATTACAAGTTTGGCCTTGCTACGTCCTAAAAGATTAGCCAATGATTTTCCTATCCCCATGGATGAACCCGTGATAACAACAACCTTTTCACTAACACTATACTTCATACAAGTTTCCTTTAGTAGTTGATTAATTTCATTTCTGACTTTCTGATTTTTACGATTCGCATCTCTGGATGAAAGATTAAAGCAAAAAGGCTATTGGATAACGCGAGCAGGACATGCGCAGTAAACGCCACCCAAATGGTTCCTGTTTGAAGAGTGGCAATACACAAAACTGTACCGAGCAGGACAGCGCCAACAGTTTCGTCCAGTCCTTTGGGAATGTGTGAAATCGAATAGAGCGCGATATTAATTGAGATGGCCGGCCAAATACCAAGGGTATTTACCAAGGGGAAAAACAGAAACCCGCGGAACAATAATTCGTAGCCAAACAAATAGGCAGACCAGGCCATGGAATAAGTAACGATGAGCTTAGCGTCCCATTCTTTTACGCGCATTTGCGGGTACATCAAAAATGTTTTTTCTCTTCTGGCAGCAAACCAGTTCATGACTATGATGATAAATCCCAGCGCGGATATCCAGTAGAAAGAAATAATGTTTGTGCCTTTCGAAAAGCTTAATCCATAATCACCAAGGGAATAATGTGGCAACACCATCCAAAATAAAATACCAGGAAAGAAACCCAGAATAAATAAGCCGGCATACTTAATAAATAAGATATACTTAATTTCTCCCGCATCGGAAGATTGCTCTTTATGAAAATATTTTTTAATTTTTTCTGAGCATGTAATACTCCAGTAGAGAATAAAAAAAAGAGCAGGCCCAACAATAGATACGATGCAGGTGAGATCAGATTCATTCAAAGAAATAATACTTTTCATAGATAGATGTTTAGCTATTATGATTCGATCCAATTAGACATACTTATTTGCTTTGAACCACTCAAATGATTCCAGAATAGCTACGTGTAGTGGCGTTTGGGGTAACTTCAATTCTTCAATTGCTTTTCTAGGTGTGAAGTAGTGATCGTCAAGTGCAATTTTTGCAATGGAGAGACTTATAACGGGAGCTATTCCAGTAATTCTTGCCTTCAAGGATGACAGGTGCCCAATAAGAAGCACCAACCAATCTGGGATTTTTCGTTTAGGTGGCTTTACACCCAGTGTAGAGCCGATGAGAGCGAATGCTTCCTCATACGAAAGGTTGGCATTACCAAGAATGTAACCTTCCCCTGATCTTCCCATGGTGAGCGCGTTGGCAATAGCTGTTGCTGCATCTTTGACATAGATGTAATTTCTTCCACCTCCAGTGAAACCCATGATTTTTTTCTTGCCCAGAGCAATAATCATGGAGCCAGAGCTGGGTCCGGAATCAAACGGACCAATCATAAATGTTGGATTTACGATTACGGCATTCAATCCTTTTTTAACATTTTGAATTACAACCTGGTGTGCTTCGTACTTACTATCCAGATAATCGAGATTGTATTTATGAGCCACATATTCATTTTCTTCTCTGCCCGGTTTTTCTTTAGTGCCAAACCCGTAGGAGTTTGCAGTGCCAACATAAACCATTCGCTCAATGTTAGCTTCGCGTGCGCACTCAGCCATATTTTGAGTGCCTTCTACGTTTATCTTTCTTACCACTCCATTGCGAGCAGGCCAGATGCTGGTGCTGGCAGCAGCATGTATTAAATAGTGGCAACCCTGAAGAGCATTTGTGATCGAATGTTTATTGAGAAAATCACCTTCAAATTTTTCGATAGCCAATCCATCCAGAGTGTTAACCTTTCTGCCAGGTTGAATAAATGCCCTTACCTGATATCCTCTATTCAGTAACTCGCGCACGAGGTTGCTTCCAAGCAGACCATCTGCTCCTGTAACAAGAATTTTTTTCATTGTGTAGGTGGTTAAAAGTTTTTAGAATTTTTTGTTATTGACGTACACCGTATGATGGATAACAGAAAGCCAATTGCTACACTTTTCTCTTCAGCAAAAGTTTCAGACCAACGTTTATGGAAACACTTCCAAAGGGCATCGATTCACTCAGTTCTTTATTTGAATTGGAATTAGCTGGGTTGGACACGCTATAACTGGATGTTACTTCTCTTACAAATTCCGTCTTCGGTTGACTTGGCTCACTTGTGGATGTAGTTGTTTCTTCTTTAGGATAATAACTCATGCCAAGGAATATGAACTCAGAGAAAAATTTCGCGTTCTCAGAAATGGGGACATCCATCCCAAAGCCACCTTTGAAACCAATAGAAAAGCCACCCTTATATTCACTGGTGACATTGAAATTTGTTGAACTCATTTCACTAGTCACTTTCATTTTGCCCATTGTAATACCCACTTGTACATAAGGTTTCACTTTGCCTTCACCAACCATTGCAATTAAGGATGGGCCAAAAAGTATGCCGCGGGAATAGACTTTAGATTCATATGTAACATTGGCTATCCCATCGTAGCTACTCTTGCTGGTACTCTCATACTTCTTTCCCCACAGGTATTGCAGGTTTATATCAAGTCCAATGTTTTTGGAGTACATGTGCACGTAAGAAGAATTGAAAGTAAATCCGGAACCTAACGAGCCGTAAACACCTTCCGCTTTGGAACTAGAAGATGTTGCAGATGATGAATAAGTGGAATTTACTCCCACCATCTGCGAGGCTAAAGGAAATCCGTAACCTAAACCGAATCTGAAATAGGAAGAAGGCTTACCAACATTTTGAATTTCCTGCGCGCTTGCTCTTGCGAAAAGAACCAACATTAGTAGCATTACAAAAATGAAAAAGACAAGGTGCTTATTCAGGTACTGACTGTTTACGTTTTGTGTTTTCATGGCTTTCTTTGTTTTTGATTGACAGGTCAAAAGTAATTTCCATGGGTAGCCTCTCAATTTGATTGTTCGCCTTGTCACTAAATCTCTTTTGCAATTATTAGATTCCTGACCCGTGTGCGTTTTCAACCATACGGTTTATTGCAAATGCTGAGTATTTAGATTATTATTATTTGCTGAATGGCGCAATTCTTATGAATCCATCAACCGTTTCAGAAAATATTCAGTCTGTTTTCCTGGGGCAAATCCGCAATCGCCTGCCCGAGTCGGCTTCTTTCGCAGATGAATTAGCGGAGCTTCTAAATGTCAGCAGAGATAGTGCTTACCGAAGAATACGAGGGGAGACGGTACTTTCCCTGGACGAGGTGAAAAAACTGTATGATCAATATGGAGTTTCGTTGGATGCCATTATATCCCCAACTTCAAATATGGTTCTCTTTCAACACCAGGCAGCAGATGTCAATTACTCGCTGGAAGGTTGGCTAAATACACTTCTTCAAAATGTAGAATTGGCAAAGTCATCGAAAGAACTTGAAATAATCTATGCGGCTAAGGACATTCCCATGTTTCATTATTTTCAGATTCCCGAATTAACAGCATTCAAATTATTCGTTTGGTCAAAGTCTGTAATAAAGGACAATAAATACTCTAATGTGGCTTACCATATTGCTGCAGTCCCAAAGGAGATTCTAGCGAAAGCTGCAAAAGTAGGTCAGCTATACGCTTCTCTTCCAACAATTGAAATATGGAGCGATGAAGCATTCAATAGCACCCTCAAGCAAATTGAATTTTATCACGAGTGTGGCTTTTTTTCTGAACATGATCAGGCCGCTCGAATATGTGATCAATTGATCGATTTTAATGAACAGCTTCGTAAAATAGCTGCTGAAGGAAAAAAATCGGCTGGTGGCACTTTCACTCTTTATCAAAATGAAATACTTATTCCTGACAATACCATTTTTGTCAAAATCAATACTGTTAGGGTCGTGTACATCAACTACAATACGCTGGACGTGCTTACCACCCATCAGGATCCCTTCGGTAAAAAGACAGAATTATATATGCATAACTTGTTAAAGAATTCCGCCCTTATCAGTTCCACCGCGGAGAAGGAACGCAACAAGTTTTTTAATAAAATGGAAGAACAAATTCAAGCATGCAAAGCAAGGCTATAGTGATTTTATGACTCAATCGACTCCTAATATTCAATCCGTATTTCTGGAGCAGATCAAAAACAGGTTGCCCGAGAATATTTCCTTTGCCGATAAATTGGCTGAGTTATTAAACATCAGCCGTGACAGTGCCTATAGAAGAATAAGAGGAGAAACGGTGTTATCGCTGGACGAAGTAAAACAGTTGTGCGATCGGTTTGGCGTTTCTTTAGATGCCATTCTTTCTCCTGCTGTCAACACGTCACTTTTCCATCATCGGGCATTAAGCACAACCTATACCCTTGAGCAATGGCTCAATTCAGTTGGAAGAAACATGGAAGTAGTGAATGGATTTCATCAGCGGGAAATGATTTTTGCGGCTCGCGATATGTTTATCTTTCATTATTTCAGGCTGCCGGAGCTATCGGCTTTCAAAATGTTTTTCTGGCTGAAAACGGTCATCAAAGATCCAACGTATGCTAATCAATCATTTCATACGGATGTGATCCC
The DNA here is from genome assembly GCA_043750455.1 of Bacteroidia bacterium. Lineage (GTDB taxonomy): Bacteria > Bacteroidota > Bacteroidia > Cytophagales > Cyclobacteriaceae > ELB16-189. The sequence continues at coordinate 6,887 of JAYVBN010000198.1, forward strand.
AAAAGAAATTCTTCAGGCCGGCAATAAACTTTGGAAACTTTATGCTACTGTGCCAAGTACAGAAATATGGAGTGATGAAGCTATTAATGAAACGATCAAGCAAATTGAGTTTTATCATGAATGTCGTTTTTTCGCCAATAAGAAACAGGCGATGCAGCTATGCGATCGATTAATTGAACTAATTAATTTGATAAAAAGTGATGCCGCGGAAGGTAAGAAAACCGGTGGAGAGGCCTTCAAATTATATGAGAATGAGATATTGATTGCCGATAACACTGTATTGGCGCGCATGGATAAAATGCGCATGGTTTACATCAACTATAATACGTTGAATTTACTAACCACACACCAAGAGACATTTTGCGATAAAGCAGAAAAATATCTGGATAACCTCATTAAGAACTCAACGCTGATAAGCGTCTCTGCCGAAAAGGAACGAAATAAGTTCTTCAATAAAATGAAGGAAAGGATTGAAGTTTTTAAAAGCAAACTGAATTAGTCCTTCTGGAATATTTCCAGTGCTTCTTTTTCAAATTCTTCTTTATCTATTGGCACTACGCCTACATACTGGCACACGAGACCTCCACCAAGATTAGAAAGAGATACAATTAACTTGGGATCAAGTTTAAGAGCAACACAAACCGCAGCAATACTGACTACTGTGTCTCCAGCACCTGAAACATCTGCAATTTCGCGAATGTGAGCTGGAAGTTTTATTTTCTGATTTTCGAAATCAATGTAAGCCCCATGCTCAGAAAGCGTTACCAAAATTCCTTTTGCATGGAGCTTTGCTTTTAACGATTCAACAGCTGAAGCTACCTGCTGTTGATTAGCAGCATCCACTTCCATTTTTAATCCTTCGCGCAACTCTTTCAAATTAGGTTTGAATAGAGTTACGTTTTTATAAGAAAGGAAATTTCTTTTCTTCGGATCGACCACAGTTGGAATACCTAATTTATTTGCAAGAGCAACTGACTTTTCAATAATAGAAGTAGTAAGCACACCTTTGTCGTAATCCTCAAAGATCACCACCTGACAAGCGGGTAAAAGCTTTTCAATTTTCTCCAGCAGTTTTTTCTGTTCACTTGTGCTAGCCACAGCATCCGATTCTTCATCCACACGCACTACATGTTGATGACTGGCAATGACACGCGTCTTTACCGTGGTGGGGCGTTCTGCACTAATAACAATTCCTTCTTTGGAAATGCCTCGCTCATCCATGTTTTGTAATAGTTTTCTGCCGGCATCATCATCACCAATAAGAGCACAAAGAACCGGTTTAGCTCCGAGGGCTTGAACATTGAGTGCAACATTTGCAGCACCACCTAATCGCACATCTCTTTTTCTGACTGATACTATGGGCACAGGGGCTTCAGGTGAAACTCTTTCAACCGCGCCCCAGATGTAGCTGTCCAGCATCACATCTCCAATGATCAACACTTGCAGATCGTTGAAAGCCTTAAAGATTTCTGGAATGGATTTACTCAACTTGTATTTTGAAATTTGAAGCTGAAAATCTAACCTATTTCAAATTAGCCAATGCATTCTTCATGCGCTTCATCGCCTCCACTAAATCTTTTTCTGAAGCAGCATAAGAAAGACGCACACAATTTTCATCACCAAAAGCACCGCCTGGCACTAATGATACGTGTCCTGTTTCCAACATATATAAACAGAAGTCATCACCATTTTTAATCTTCATGGTTGCGCTTGACTTGCCATAGTAATAACTAACATCTGGAAAAAAGTAAAATGCACCTTGCGGATAATTAGCTTTCACCCCAGGAATTTCTTTTAATAAATTATAGACTACATCTCTTCTATGATGATACTCCTTCACCATTGCTTCAGTGGGAGCTAAGTCACCCGTGATAGCAGCTAATGCTCCACGTTGCGAAATAGAACAGTTTGCAGAAGTGATTTGTCCCTGCACTTTGTTACTGCCATCAGCTACCCATTTTGGAGCAGCGATGTAACCTACACGCCAGCCCGTCATAGCAAAACCTTTTGCAAAACCGTTTACGGTGATCGTGCGATCAAACATTCCCGGCAAGGAAGCAATGCTTATGCGCTCACCAGTAAAGTTGATGTGTTCATAAATTTCATCGGCAATGATCAACAACCCTTCGTGCTTTAACACCACAGTTGCAATGTCCTCCAATTCCTTTCGGGAGAAGACAGAACCTGTTGGATTGCATGGCGATGAAAATATAATGGCTTTGGTTTTTGAAGTAATAGCTTTCTCCACCTGGGTAGCTGTTACTTTAAAATCGTTTTCGATAGTTCCCTTAACTAAAACAGGTGTCGCTTCGGCCAACCGCACGAGTGCATCATAACTTACCCAGTACGGAGTAAAAATAATAACCTCATCACCCGGATTAAGCAACGCCAGCATCACGTTGGCGATAGATTGTTTAGCGCCATTTGAAACCACAATGTTCTCTGGTTTATAAGGAACATTATTTTCTTTCTGATACTTTGCTGCGAGTGCTTCGCGCAAATCCTGATAGCCTGCAACCGGAGGGTAAGAAAAATATTTTCCGTCATCGATGGCTTTTTTGGCCGCTTCACAAATGTGTTGAGGGGTTTTGAAATCGGGCTCACCCAGACTAAGGTTAATGACATCAATGCCGCGGTTTTTATACTCACGGGCTTTGGCAGCCATAGCTAATGTGGCCGATTCTTCAATTGCGTTAATACGGTTGGAAAGGTTATTCATGGTTTACAATTAAATCGAGCTCAAAGAAAAGCATTATTACTTATAAATGGAACAGTTCCGAACATCAAGGTTGGGCTTCTGACATATATTAAATTATAGCTTATTCGGCCTAAGCTTAACTCTAGACTTGCTAATTAAAGAGTGTTCGTCCCGTAATACTTCTGCCAAGCGTAATCTCATCTGTATATTCCAAATCACCTCCCACAGAAATACCACGGGCAATTGAACTGATCTTAAGGTCAAACCCAGCGATTCGTTTATTGATATAGAAAGAGGTTGTATCTCCTTCCATGGTAGGGCTTAAAGCCAATATTATTTCCTTTGTCTCTCCGTTGGATTTGGTTAATCGCGCCACGAGCGAATCTATTTTCAAATCGGATGGACCAACGCCATTCATAGGCGAAATAATCCCGCCCAAAACATGATAGACTCCTCTGTACTGAGAAGTATTTTCAATGGCCATTACATCTTTGCTTTCTTCCACCACACAAATAATACTGCGGTCGCGTCTATGGCTTTTACAGATACTACATTCTTCTTCGTCTGAAATGTTGTGACAGGTTTTGCAAAACTTAATATTTATTCGCAATTTGTTAAGAGCCTCCGTCAACGCGAAGGTTCTGTTTTCATTTTCCTTTACAAGGTGCAAAACCAGCCTGAGAGCCGTTTTCTTTCCAATGCCCGGAAGTCTGGAGATTTCATTGACTGCTTCTTCAATGAGTTTGGAAGGATATTCCATCAGCAAGAATTAAAGGATTTTGGCGTCTATCCCAACTTCGCAAATGGCTTCTCTCATCGGTCGAAGTTCCTCATAGGAACCTTTCTTCACCGCACATTTACCTTTATAGTGAATCAGCAGTGTGCATTGTTCAGCCTGTTCGGGTGTGTGCTTGCAAACTTTTATTAACGTTTCAATAACGTGTTCAAACGTGTTGACATCATCGTTAAACACGATCAAATCCTTGAGCTCCGTTATTTCAATGGCTTCAAGAATATTAACTAGTTCCTGTTCTTTTGGTGATGAGATCATGAATCATTTGGATTCTCAAACAAAAGTAAAAAAAAGGCTGCTTATTTAAATGATTTTTTTGAAATCCAAAGTTGACTTCTTTTTGAGATTTCAACCATACTCTTGCACCCTGAAATACAAATTAGGCATATCCTAAATTGCATTTGTTGAATTAATCTGATTGACCTTACTTTACACCAAATCATTTTACTGAACAACATGTCTCCTTTTCTTGTACTTTCCATTCTCATCATCTATTTCGCGGCACTTATTACTATTTCATTCTTTACCTCCAGGGGAGCCGACACCAATACATTCTTCACTGCCAATCGTCAATCGCCCTGGTACTTAGTCGCTTTTGGGATGATCGGTTCATCCTTATCCGGTGTAACATTCGTTTCCGTTCCTGGAAATGTGGGGAAAATAGGATTCGCTTATTTTCAAGTGGTACTAGGCTATTTAGTAGGCTACTGGGTAATAATTGGTATTCTTATGCCAATTTATTATCGACTGAATGTCGTCTCCATTTATACCTATTTGGAGCAACGGTTTGACACATGGGCTTACAAAACAGGTGCATTCTTTTTTTTAGTGTCCCGAACCATTGGGTCTTCTCTTCGACTTTTTTTAGC
>JAYVBN010000199.1:0-3015 GCA_043750455.1 Bacteroidia bacterium
CTGTGCTGGGGTGTCTGGGGCATTTTAGCGAAATTTATTTCGAGTAATATTAGCCCATATGTGAATCACTTGTTGTTTACTATAGGTATGCTATTCACCCTTCCATTCGTGATGAAGAAGTGTAACCGGAAAGAAGTAAACAAGAAGGGCATTGTATGGGGTTTGGTAGCGGGCCTGCTGGCAGTCATTGGAAATGTTGCCGTTTACCAATCGTTCAATTCAGGTGGCCTGGCCGCAGTTGTGATCCCTGTTACTAACCTATACCCGTTGGTTACGATCATCATAGCATTGTTCGTTTTAAAAGAGAAGATGCACTGGCTTAATGGTTTTGGTATATTGATTGTGGTTCCTGCTATTATTATGCTCTCAGGACAATCTGAGATCTTTGATAGCCCATCTTTGTTTTTTCAAAACCTGGGATTAAACGTATGGCTTCTTTTTGCTTTAATCGCCTTACTATTCTGGGGCCTCTTCAGTGCAGCACAAAAAGTAACAACCAACTATATCTCAGCAGAATGGTCGTATATAAGTTTCATCGCATCATCCATTTTAATTTCATTTGCCTTTATGAGTGTAGGGCTGATTGACATGAACTTCTCGCAGCAAACACTTTGGGTAGGGGCATTGGCGGGTATGTTAAACGGACTGGGTGTGTTAGCCAGTTTCGCAGCGTATCGCGCTGAAGGTAAAGCATCGAAAGTAACAGCTATTGCCGGTTCCTTGCAGCCTGTATTTACCATTGTGTTGGCTATTCTTTTCTTAAAAGAAAAACTTGGCTTTGTTGAGATCTTTGGAATTGGCCTCGCCATTATCGGATCACTATTTCTTTCTATTGAAAAAAAGAAGACCTAAGTATATAATCGTTGCCGAACTCAACTTCAATAACCATGCATCAGATGTTATCAGAAATCAATTCAATACCGGTATGCGCAAAAGAATTTCTGGATGGCTCACCAGCCTATTCATTACCATTGGGTGTACCTTACCTTGGAATGGGTTCTTCCTATTTTGCTCCACTGGCTTTCAAATATATGGGTCTTGATGTAAGACCTGAATTGGCATCAGAATTTTACAATTATCAGTATCAAGGGACTAAAATTAAAAATGGAGTTTTACTTTCGCAGTCGGGGAGAAGCTCCGAAGTATTGTGGTGTGCACCCTTGTTCGATAGCTATGCTGCCATCTCTAATAATCCAGATAGTTTATTGTGTAATTATCCAAATGTTGGTAATACCATTCCACTATTAGCTGGCGATGAAAAGTATTCATCATCCAAAACATATATCAATACATTGTTGGCATTGTTTCAAGGATTCGGGTTTGATGTAAAATCTACCCTCAAATTGATGGTCGAGAAGATGCCAGAGTATGAGCAACAAGGTAAAGCTCTTGCAGAAGGGGTGTTTGAATTGATTGAACATCAGAAAATCACTGGCCTCTACATTACAGGAAGTGGACCAAACATCGCTACTGCCATGCAGGCAGCGTTGATAATGAGTGAAAGCACCAAATTGAATTTTAACGGCTTGCCCATGGCGCAGTACGATCATGGACCCAAAGAAACAGCAAAGTATAGTGCCGTGATTCAGATCCTTTCAAAGGGAAAATCATACGAACGCTCTCGAAGATTAACTGAAACTATTCAAGTTGCCGGAGCAACAGTCTTTACAGTCGAAGAGCCAAATGCAAGTGAAAATGAATCCATTCTTCATACCATTATTCCATTTAACTTCATGGCGTATTACCTCTCAACAAAGTTAAACGTGAGAGAAACGTTTATAGTGGGCGGAAAAGTTACAGAGGTTAAATGATTCAGCTAAGCGAAGAAACGGGCAGGATTATCAACCAGAAATGCCTGAATATCTTTTGCTGAAAAGCCTGCCTTTAATAGATCAGGAACGGCATCTGTTATCATATAAGCATAAGTTTTTTGCCTGGTTTCAGGATGAACATCATCTACATTTACTATCATTTTACCATTGTTCCAATGCCAGTAACAATCCGAGGATGTAAGCACTTTGTTGCGAAATCCATTATCGCATAACAAGCGTATTAAGTAAACGAGATCTTCCCAGGGTGTATCGAACGCGTAACCGAAATTATTGAACATCATATGTCCACCGCCTTTGGCGATACGTAACAACTGTTCTCCCATTTGTTCTCGAGTCAAACCACCCCATCCAAACTTTGCTTCGGTATGAGAGAAGAACAACTTCGTTGGGTCTGCTCCATTTTTGACCAGCCAGTTGAATTGTTCTTCAGGATTAAAAATAGCGTGTGTTGCGATAGGCACGTTGAGTTCCTGATGAACCTTAGCTGCTGCCCTAAACACCATCCGTTCCCAATCGGTAAGGGGTGTTTTGTTTCCGGCAACCTTGATTATTCCCGCCCTAATAGTAGTGCCATTAATTCCTTTCGTTAGTTCCTCACGCAATCGATCTTTATACTGTTCCTCGCTCAACTTAGTAATCGAATCTGGCATCATTCGGTAAATATAAGATCCTGTACTGACAATGATATTTAATGAAACCTGAGAAGCAATTTCTTGATACAACCGGATATCACGTGTAGGTGAAAGATCTACAATGGTATTTATTCCAACCCGTTCTGCTTCTTTTACCATGGCTACTGCAAAGTCAACGGATACCTTTTCTTTGTCCTTTGGAATATCACCGAATAGCAAATGTTCATGGATGAGGGTGACGCCAAAGTCTTTCGTTGAAATGGTACCATTCATTGTCGGTATAGACTTGATGTTTCCATATAAGTTGTTGGCAGCCTCACTGCCCAACGGAAAACTGGAAGAAAGGAGTGAGAGGCCTATTGCAGTTTTGGTTGACTTAGCAAAAAATACCCTTCTTGATTGTTTGGTCGTGAATGTTTCGTTCATAATTTTTTTCTAATATAGTTAATGACAGTGAATGTTTACCTCCGGGTGATAGTGCAACCGATTATTAATATTGGGTATACTATAGAGCGGGCATCTCTAAAAACCCCGTTGGCAAAATTAAAAGC
>JAYVBN010000200.1:0-3389 GCA_043750455.1 Bacteroidia bacterium
TCACTAACACATGGCACAGATTATTTAACAGAAGTGTTGCCCTGGAGCAATGAAAATAGTTTAACGGGGAATCCTGATTTCAACTTAGCAAGTTTCGGCATTGATTCAACTCATCAAGTGCTCAACTCTAACCAGGTGGCTGCACTTAATTTAGAAGTGCGATCAATCTTTGCGCACAATTGTTACAAATGCCATAGCGCAGAAAAAACAAAAGGTCAATTGAGGTTGGATAAAAAAGAATTGATCATGAGGGGCGGTAAATCAGGCGAAGTGATTGACCCCGGTCATCCCGAGAAAAGCGAAATGATACGCAGGCTTCTCTTGCCAAGAACGCATAAGGAGTCGATGCCGCCTAAAGGAAAGACTTTGAGTGAAAGGGAGATTGCCACGTTGCAACTATGGATAAAAAGGGGAGCATTATGGCCGGATAACACGAATGAAAAAAGTGTGTACCGTGTAGCGGAGTTAGCACCGCGAATGCCTGTATTACCTCGTGATGAGTCAGGTCTGGCAAATCCTATTGACCGTTTTGTGAATGCTTATTTTGAAGCCAAAGGTATTTCATGGCCATCAATTGTGGATGATAAGATTTTCATTCGAAGGGTTTTCCTCGACATCATCGGCTTATTGCCACCTCCTGAAAAAGTAGATGCTTTTATCAAGGACAATAATTCTTCCAAGCGTGAATTGCTTGTTACGGAACTCCTCAACCGAAACGATGACTATGCCCAACATTGGCTGAGCTTCTGGAATGATGCACTTAGAAATGATTACTCAGGCACCGGCTATATTACAGGAGGTCGGTTTGCGATTACAGAATGGCTGTATGAATCGTTAAAAAGTAATAAACAGTATGATGTCTTTGTAAAAGAACTCATCAGCCCGGATAAAAAGTCGGAAGGGTTTATACAGGGAATAAAGTGGCGTGGTACAATCAATGCCAGCCAACGTGTGGAAATGCAGGCTGCTCAAAATGTCTCTCAGGTTTTTCTTGGCTTAAATGTTAAGTGCGCCTCTTGCCATGATAGTTTTATAAGCGACTTGAAATTATCGGAGGCGTATGCGTTTGCTAATATTTTTTCTGATACTACCCTTGAGATAAACCGGTGCGACAAGCCAACAGGCAAGATGGCCGGCACTGGAATTATTTTTTCAGAATTAGGTACCATTGACAGTACATTAACTGTTGACGAAAAATTAAAACAACTGGCCGAGTACCTAACCGCTCCGCAAAACGGTAGACTTTACAGAACAATCGTTAACCGGATGTGGGCTCAGTTAATGGGAAGGGGAATTGTAGAGCCCGTGGATATGATGGACAACGAACCATGGAGTCAGGACTTGCTCGATTGGCTGGCTTCTGATTTTTTCAAAAATAAGAATAATCTGAAAGATCTGATCTTTACCATCACCACTTCGAAAACTTATCAATTGCCCTCTGTCGGAATTAGAAATGAAAACGATATTGTCAATGAGGATTATATCTTCAAAGGCATGCATCGCAGAAGATTATCTGCAGAACAGTTTGTAGATGCCGTGAGTACAATTGTCTACCCTGTTTATCCGGACACACTCATGCAATATGATCCATTCAAAAATGCTGCTCCTTTGGTCCCGTTGAATTATGCAAGGGCTTCGCTTGTTAAAAACGATGTTTTCTTAACAGCACTTGGTCGGCCTAACCGCGAGAATGTTTCTACAGGACGATCATCTCAAGCAAATCTTTTGCAGGCGTTAGAACTCACAAACGGAGATAAGTTTAATGGCGTATTGAAAGCAGGAGCAAAAAACTTAAAGAAAAAATTTCAGACCAATGAGGAGATTATTAATGAACTTTATAAAGTTTCCTTAGGTCGCTATCCGGAAAAATCAGAAATTAAAGCAGCTACTGACATTTTAGGAACATTGCCAAACGAAGAAAACATTCAGGACTTGATTTGGACTATTGTATTGCTTCCTGAATTTCAATTGATTTATTAAATTGATGGTTAACTAGTGTAATTTGAAATGAAAACCTGGAATAGAAGAGAATTTTTGCAACGAACAAGCGCGGCAACGCTCGGAGCACTTGCCTATAGCTTGCCCTCTTCCCTCTTGAGTTCTTGTTCATCACCAGGAATTGCTGCCAAAGCAGATACTGTGATCCTACTTTGGATGGCAGGTGGCATGGCACACACCGATACGTTCGATCCAAAAAAATATACTCCTTATACAAAAGGAATGCAGTCAAACAGTGTGCTCAGCACTTTTAAATCTGTTCCGACTGCATTAGATGGAATTCATTTTTCAGACGGCCTTCAATCCATCGGTAGTGTAATGAATGAAGGTACTGTTATCCGGTCTTATGTCGCTGCCGACCTCGGTCACATCTTGCATTCAAGACACCAATATCATTGGCATACATGCTATGAGCCACCACAGACCGTTGCCGCTCCGCATATTGGTTCATGGATTGCCAGCCAGTTAGGACCAAAGAATCCGGTGATCCCTGCCTTCATTGACATAGGGCAACGGTTTACCGTAGGCGAAGCAGAAGAACTAAAGGCTTTTCATACAGCAGGATTTCTTGGAAATGAATTTGGTCCGTTCTTTATCCCAGATCCTTCCGCAGGTTTGGAAAGTGTGAAGCCTCCCGTGGGTATGAGCTATCAACGGTTTGAAAGACGAAACCAACTATACAAGGAGCTTATCGGCAATAGCCCAGTTGACGAATATGGAAGCGACTATCAAAAAGAATCGCTGCAGCGTTCAATGAACAAGCCTACATGTTGCTTAAGTCCCCTGAGTCAAAAGCATTTGACCTTAGCTTAGAGCCAAAAGAAAGTTATAATAAATACAATACAGGTCGCTTTGGGTTAGGTTGTTTGCTTGCGCGCAGACTGACAGAACAAGGAGCGAGGTTCATCAGTGTAACAACAGAGTACGAACCGTTCAAAGGATGGGATACACATGAGAATGGTTATACGCGATTGATTGAAATGAAAAAACAGATTGATGCGCCCATAGCACAATTGATCAAAGATTTGAAACAAAAAGGACATTTGGATCGCACTATGATAATATTAGCGAGTGAATTCAGTAGGGACATGATGACAGAGGGCAGACCGGGGGCAACTGTGCAAGAACAGGTGAGCCAGCCTGATATAATCCAGGACATAAAACATTATGGTATGCACCGCCACTTCACCGATGGGTGTTCTATCTTGATGTTTGGCGGAGGGATTAAAAAAGGATTTGTGTATGGAAAAACTGCCGATGAGCGCCCTTGTAAAACAATCGAGAAACCTATTAGGATCGCAGAACTGCACCAAACGATATATCATGCGCTTGGCATTCCGGAGGATACAAACTATGTAATTGAAAAGAGGCCATTCTTTACAACTCCAGAT
>JAYVBN010000201.1:0-5484 GCA_043750455.1 Bacteroidia bacterium
GGCAGGATTGCAAGTCTGTTAGAGGTTGGCACCGGATTTCATCCTGAGCTTACAGGTAGGGAAAATATTTTTTTTAATGGTTCCCTGCTTGGAATGAAGCGTATTGAGATCACAGCTAAGTTTGATGAGATAGTTGATTTCAGTGGGGTGGAAAAGTTTTTAGATACCCCTCTAAAACACTACTCCAGCGGAATGCAGTTGCGATTGGCATTTGCGGTGGCAGCTTTTCTGGAGCCTGAGATATTGATTATTGATGAAGTGCTGGCCGTAGGCGATGCCGAGTTTCAGCGAAAGTGCATAGGGAAAATGGAAGATGTTAGCAAAAGCGGAAGGACAATTCTGTTTGTGAGTCATGATTTGAATGCCGTGAGTAGTTTATGTAATAAAGTGGCCGTTATTAAAGCTGGATCAATTCATTTTTTTGGTGACGCTCTTAAAGGGATTTCTTTTTATCAGCAGGATTTTTTAAAATCAGATTCCTTTAGCGCGGATGCGCAGCGAGAGAAGAAACCGATCTACTTTAAGAGTATAAAAGTAAGTGACATAAACGGAGAAACGCAATCACATTTTTTATATGATCAGTCTATCACCTTTGATTTCGACATAGTTATAAATGATTCCGCCTTGCGGTGCGATTTGTTTTTGCTTGTAATTGATTCTCGAAAGCGCAGTGTCTTTGCCCTTGAATCAAATCAGCTTGAGGAAAAAATGAAAGTTGCTATTGATGCACACACATTGGTGCGAGGTAATTACTCGATCAGAGCTTTCATTAATCAACCCAACATTGCCCGTATTGATGAAGTGGATGATGTTTGTAGTTTTGAAATAATAGACAATGGATCTCAAATGATGAAGCACGGTGCTTTTGACTACGGTAGTGTTTTTGGGAAAGGAAAATGGATGCAAGGGTAATAACTTAACTGTTTGAGTATGTTTGAAACTGGTCTTGTTTTTAGAGCAAAGGGTATATTAGATGCTATTAGATTTGGAGAAATTAATTATAAGCCAAAGAAACTTGAAGTGCCTGGCCGGTTGATTAATTCAAAATCTCAAGCCTGGGTTGGTCTGGAGAAAATAATCGCAGACATTATTAAGTTTGCAAGAATTGAACCTAATACTGCCCTGGAATTTGGCGTTGAATTTGGTTACTCCACAGCTGCCTTCGCCAACTATTTTAAAGAGGTAACAGGCGTTGATATTTTTACAGGGGATGCACATGCAGGACACTTTGGTGATATTTATGAAATTACCAAAACTAATCTTAAAGAGTTTAATAATATTAGATTGGTAAAGGCTGATTACAGGGACTACATACGATCAGAAAACAGGAGGTTTGATCTCATTCACGTAGATATCATTCACACTTATGAAGATACGTATGCGTGTGGTTTATGGAGCGCAGAACATTCAAACATTACGTTATTTCATGATACACAAAGCTATCCAGCCGTTAAGCATGCAGTAGCAGATATCGCAAGAAAGACGAACAAAAAATTTTATAATTACAGGCTTTGTAATGGTTTGGGGATTGTTGTTTGAGGATGCCGGTTATGCACTTACCAAAAGTTTCCGTTATCATTCCCAATTATAATCATGCTGATCATTTGCGACAGCGGATAGAAAGCGTGCTTCACCAGACTTATTCCAATTTTGAGTTGATCCTGTTGGATGATTGCTCTACTGATGACAGCCAATTGATCATAAACTCCTATAAAGATCACCCACGGGTAGCCTGTATTCAGTTTAACGAAACCAACTCAGGATCACCTTTTAAGCAATGGCAAAAAGGAATTGAACTGTCCACAGGTGAATGGATATGGTTAGCCGAAAGTGATGATTATGCTGATGAACGCTTTTTGCAAATCATGATTTCAGCACTACCCAATCAACATAACGTTGGTTTACTGTATTGCGATTCTAACATCGTCTGTAATGATATTGTTTCAGATGAGACTTTTGCTACTCTTAAGAATAAAAGGTTTAAAACTAATCGGTGGAGTGAAAATTATAGTAACAACGGAGCGAGCGAAATTGAGAATTTTCTTTTGCCAGGCGGAACCATCAATAATACCAGTGCAGTTTTATTCAACAAAAAAGCATTTACAGAAGCTGATCCATTTGATGTTGTTTTCAAGTACATTGGCGATAAATACACCTTCATTAAAGTTCTCGCTAAAACGGATGTCATTTACGTTAAAGAAAGCCTGAACTATTACAGAGATCCGTTCAATACCAGGCATGCTGACAAATATGTTTTTTATTTCTATGAACAGTTTTTAGTGTTCGACTGGGTACTTAAAAACTTGAAAATATCAGATCAAAAAAAGTTTGCCGAGGGGTTCTATTCAAATACAAGTAATTCTTTATTTCGGGATTGGAATCATCTCAAATTCTCTTTGTACAAAAAATTACTCAAGAAAAATCCTAGGTTACTGTTAAAGAGTATTTCAAATAACATGCTGCGATCCTTTCGTTCTATTATTGACAGGGTAGATCGTACAATATAGGGTGGAATCTTTTAAAATATAATGAGATGGTCGTTCAAGTGCTCAATTATCTGCATCGAAGGGATTTTTATAAAACTCTGTGTCTGATATGTCAGGTACTATACTTTCTAAAAGGATTCGGGTATGTGAAATCAATTTATCATCGGACTTTTCGTGCTTACGAATATAAAGTCAGAGGAATTGTTTATCTAAGTTTGGGCCCGGGTTGGGCATTTAGTTTCAAATACTTAAAAGAAATGCTGACATCAACCTATTGTCACCAATATTTACCTCAAACTGGAGATTGTGTTGTTGATATTGGGGCTGGTTTAGGCGAGGAAGTCGTTGTTTATGCTTTGTTAGTTGGCGAAATAGGAGTAGTGCATGCTCTGGAAGCAAATCCCTCAACTTACGCTGGCTTAAAATATATGTGTGAAGAGAATAAGTTTGGATGGGTGATACCGCATCACACCGCGATTTATAAAGCGGATGGAGAAGTCACAATTGAAGATGATGATGAAAATTATCTTACCAATACGATTAATGTAACAGTCCCTTCAAAACCGGTATTCAAAGTCAAAGCCAAAACACTTGACACACTGGTAAAGGAAAATAATATTTCCAAGATAGACTTCCTCAAATCAAATATTGAAGGAGCCGAACAGTATCTTATTGAAGGCATGAATGAGTCTGTTAAATTAATCAAAAACATGTGCATCTCATGTCACGATTTCCGGCATATCTATCACAACCACGGAGAGTTTTACATGACCAAGCAAAAGGTAATAGGCTTTTTGAAGGTGAATGGTTTTGAGATCACCGTGCGAAATACAGGCAACAGAGTTGTTGATGACTATATTTATGCTAAGAATATCAGTATCAACTAACTCCATGTCCAACATTCTTTTCTATGCACCCTTTAATCAGCGTTCCAGAGATACAGAATCGTTGATGATTGCCTTTCATAAACAAGGTCATAGGGTTAATAGTTTAAGTCAACAAGAAGGTTATCAGATCAACGATTTTCTAAATGCAAATGGTGTGCAAGCATCATCTTATGTATTACCAGGAAAGAAAAGCGGATGGTGGTATTATTTTCGTCACATTATTTTTTTTATTCGTTTTTGCAAAAAGAATAAGATTGATGTTGTGTACAGTCACTTAGAACCAGCAAACTTTGTGGCATCCATCGGTCAGTACTTTATTGGTGCACAAACCTATCTGTGCCGGCACCACATTGATGAAGGTCTTCTATATAAATTCGATAAAGATTTATACTATACAATTACCTATCGGTTCGCCAGAAAAATCATTGTCGTTTCCGATCATGCCAAAAGATACATGATCGAAAAGGAGAATATTCCAGCAAGTAAGATCATTCACATTAACCTGGCTTATAATTTCAAACTTTACAACAATCCAGACGAACAAATAGTCTTAGATATAAGAAATCAATATAAGTCACAAGTTCTGCTCGTTGCAGCAAGCAGATTGACAGTTTATAAGCGCCCCGAGATTGCGATTCAAATTGTTAAAAAATTATCTGATCAAGGGCTGGATGTAAAATTGGTTCTGCTTGGTCAGGGAGAGATGCACGGCCAGCTTCAGACGCTTATTGCTCATCTCCAACTACAAAACAAAGTTTTTATGCCGGGTTATGTGGATAATGTGCTTGAATTTATTGCTGCAGCAGATTTCTTTCTGCACCCATCCTTACTGGATTCAAGCTGCGTAGCCATTAAGGAAGCTGGCCTCGTAAAGAGCCCTGTAATAGTTTGCAAGGGTATTGGGGATTTTGATGATTATCTTATTAACAATCAGAACGGTTTTTTAGCAGAACCTGAAAAATTTGTTGAGGAAGCTTCATCTATTATCACTCAGAATTACCAAAATAAAGTGTTTCTAAGAAAGATTGGGGAAAACCTCGAAAAAACCGTACTTGAACTTTTTAGTATTGAAAATGTAATTCACAAATACAGTTCTTTAAATCAGATAAAAGAGCATCCTTGAAGTCTCCCGTATTTTCCATCATTATACCTACCTACAATCGGGCTCATCTGATTGGCAAAACTATTGAATCTGTTTTGAAGCAAGACTTTGCAGATTTTGAAGTTCTTGTAATCGATGATGGGAGCAAGGATAATACAGAAGAAGCAGTTAAACAGTTTACCGATTCGCGCTTACACTATTTCAAAAAGGAAAATGCTGAAAGAGGAGCCGCTCGTAACTTTGGTGCCGTCTTGGCGAAAGGATATTATGTTAATTTTTTTGATTCAGATGACCATATGTACACCAACCATCTGAGTGTTGCAAGTGCTCTGATCAGGTCCCACCTTCCCGAGTTTTTCCATTTGGGATATGACTGTAAACGGGAGGATGGCACACAACTATATTCCGTGAATGATTTTACAGGGAATATTAAAAAAAAAGTATTGCTGGATAACAAACTTAGTTGTAATGGGGTTTTTTTAAGGAGAGACATTGCTCTTCAATTTCCATTTGATGAAAATAGGGTATTAGCCTCTTCAGAAGACTGGCATCTATGGATTAGACTGGTGAGTAGATTTAATCTTGTTTACGTGAATGAGATTACGAGTTCAGTGATTAATCATGATCAAAGAAGTTTGCTCACCATTGCTACAGAAAAAGTGGTGGCGAGAGATATGTACTTCATTGACAAATTAAAAGGCGACTTGGAAGTCATGCGGAATTATGGAAGAACCTTTGATCGATTTATTGCCGAGCGATACACTTTTTTCATGCTTGGCTTTTCCGAACAGGGAAAAAAAAGTGAAGTTGCTAAGTGGGCTCTTCGGGCTTTTCTTTTATATCCATTGATTTTGACGAGCAAGCGATTTCTAGCGTCCATTAAAAATAGCATGTTAAAATGAAAAAAATACTGGTTACAGGTGCAGCAGGTAATATTGGCAGCGCTTTAGTTGATCGCCTTCTTACTCATCCGGAATATTACGTGGTGGCAGTTGATAATTTTCTGACG
>JAYVBN010000202.1:0-9068 GCA_043750455.1 Bacteroidia bacterium
AACTCCAAACAATTGGTATTTAGGAAGTCCACAAAGGAATCTATTAAATGGAACAACATTCTTCAAATCTATTTTTATTATAGAAGTCCATTTCCGAGAGCGGGTCCTTTTTCGGATTCAACATTTATTGAAATTTACAAGAAGAATGCTGTGAAACCAGAATCATACAATATCAAAGACCTTGAACTTAAGCCAACCGATATTGTGTTTCTGGTTAACGAATACAAGAAAAAATACGAAAACTAACGATAAGCGATCTCTCCTATATATTTGCGCCCGCAAAGCCGAAACCACATCGCATGAAAGAAAAAACATTTACCAGATACGATATATTTATTATCGCCATACTTGCCATTCTTCAGTTTACCCTTGTACTCGACTTCATGGTGCTATCACCACTGGGAGCACAGCTTTTGGTGGAGTTGAGCATTACCACTGCACAGTTTGGTTGGGTGGTATCCGCTTATGCTTTTAGTGCCGGTGCATCAGGATTATTAGCTGCTGGTTTCGCTGATAAGTTCGACCGTAAAAAATTACTTCTCTTTTTTTATACGGGCTTTATTGCAGGCACATTCTTGTGTGGCATTGCCCCAGATTATAATTTCTTGTTGATGGCAAGGATTGTTACCGGAATATTTGGTGGTGTTATTGGTGCTGTAAGTTTTGCCATCATAACCGATCTTTTCAAGCTGGAAGTGCGTGGGCGCGTGATGGGCGTTGTTCAAATGGCTTTTGCAGCAAGTCAGGTTATGGGTCTTCCTGTTGGCTTATATCTTGCCAACAAGTGGGGTTGGCATTCACCGTTTATCATGATCGTAGGTTTAAGTATCATTGTTGGCATTGCTATTATCATTTACATGAAACCGATTAATGAGCATTTAAAAATTCAATCTGATCGCAATGCTCTTCAGCATCTTGGAAAAACGATTTCAAACGTCACCTATTTAAAATCTTTTGGCGCCACAATTTTGTTGGCTACAGGAGGTTTCATGCTGATGCCGTTTGGCAGTGCATTTTCTATTAATAATTTGGGACTTACTATGGAGCAGTTGCCATTGTTGTATATGATTACAGGAATCTTTTCTATGGGAATCGGCCCTTTGGCTGGTAAGCTGAGTGATAAAATAGGGAAGTATAAAATGTTTGTGATCGGTTCAGTCATTAGTATGGTGATGGTATTAATTTATTGCAACCTTGACATTACACCGCTTTGGATTGTCATTGTCATTAACGTAATAATGTTTGCGGGAATCATGGCAAGGATTATTCCTTCTTCTGCATTGATGACTGTCATACCCGATCCGCAAGATCGCGGAGCCTTTATGGGAATAAATTCATCCATCCAACAAATTTCTGGAGGTGTTGCCGCTGCCGTTGCAGGAATTATTGTAGTGCAAACCAGCAGTGGTAAATTAGAAAATTACGATATACTGGGTTATGTGGTGGTGGGCGCTATGTTGATAACCATAGGGATGGTGTATTGGTTAAATCAACTTGTGATACGGAAGACTTCGATGGAAAAGAAATGATATTTTTGCAACACTAGACTCTGCGAATAAATGTCATGCAACAATCAATTATCTGCCAGGGATAGATTTCTAACACCCGCAGCCCAATAAAGCGTAGCCTTAAGTTTTTCGTATTCGGCTTTGAGCTTGAGTAATTTACTTTGCGACTGAATGAGCTTTTCTTGTTGTACATTAATCTTAAACAAATCGCTTTCTCCATTTTCAAGATTAAAAAGTTCTGCATTAAGTAATCGCTCATAGTTATGAGCAATATTATTTTGTTGGTCGAGAATGATATTGGTATTCACGATTTGATTGTAGACTGAGTTTACCTGGTTTATAATTTCACGTTCAGCTTGTGTGCGCTCATAACCGGTGCTGCGTATCTTAATTTTTGTTTGTTCCAGCTTGGCCCGCTCCTTTCGAATTAAAATAGGCATAGAGAAATCAAGTCCAAACTTGTAGTCGTTGATAAACGTGAATGATTGAAAATCCCCATTTGGGGTAATGGGTTGGTTAAGGAAGTTATAACTTAAATCAATTCTTGGCTTTAGGTATTCTACCGCCAGCTTTCTATCGACCTCTAGCTGATCTAGTTTCACGCTTAACTTCACAAGCTCCGGATGGTTTTCTCTGGCGAGTACTGTCAGATCTTGCAAGGTCTGAGTTTCCAACATTTGTCCATCATCACGAATCAGTAAAGGAGCAACATTTGGAGAAAGCTGTAAGGGATTTCCCTGAGCATCCCATAGATAATTTGAAATTCTTATTCCGGCATTGATGAATTCGAGATACGACTCCTGGCGTTCTACCAGTCTTGATTGTAATGTGATCTTTGCCTGCACTGTATCAATAGCCGAGGCCTCGCCTAAACTGGCGTCAAGCTTTACGCGCCTGAAAATTTCAGTAGCAATTACTGTATTTTGTGAGAGCAACCGATAGTTATAAAAAGAGAAATACCATTGCCAATAATCTTTTGCAGCGTCTAATAAAATTTTGTTGATCAGTTTGATTTGTTCGGCTTCAGCCATTTGTGTAAACAACTTGGCTTGCTTCACTGCTGTTCTTCGATCATCGGTGAATAGGCCTCGCCCAATCGGTAATGATACGCCTGTAAATAGTTGACGGTTATTGTCTGAATCAGGCACTGCGTTTTCCGGGTCAATAAATTCCCCACTATTTCTTTCTATTCCTATTTTAGGGTCAAGTGGAAACCAAGTGGGCACTGTAAAAGAAGCAATCCACTTATTGTAATAGTCCTTATCATTAAATTCTTTGGTACTCAGCCTTGTTTCAAGTTTGGGATCAAAGGCACCACGCGCAAGCCTGATCTCCTGCTTAGCCACTTCATTTAAAAGTTGAGTTTGTTTTACGATTGGATGAGCCTCAAGGATGGTAGCATAGAAGGCTTCAATATTAAAACCGGAAATACTATCCGGTAAAACGAAAATAGAATCGAGTGTGCTCCTGGTTTGAGCGTTTACTCCAAGTGCAAGTATAATAAGAGAAAGTGAAAGGGCTTTTTTCATTTTTACGATGAGGCGGCTTCAGATTCCTTCTTTTCTTTTTTCTTTTCGGGGTTGTCGGACTTGGGCTCGGCATAAAGACTTGGAGGGAAGCCATTGAGTTGTCGCCAGAGTTCGTACCAAATAGGAACATCGTCCAACATCACCCAACTTTTTGTGCCAGAACCCACCCTAATTTGTTTTGGCCATGCGATATCTTTTAGATCAGGTATCACCAGAATTCTAAATTCTCCAGGATGAGTGTTCACGACATCAATGACTTCAACGGTACCACCGAATGATCCCACTGATATACTTGGCCATCCTGAAAATTGCAAGGCAGGGAATCCATCAAACTCTACCCGAACCCGCCTGCCTTTGCTGATCAGAGGTACATCCATTGCTTTCACATACATCTCTACAGCAACATCTGTTGAGAGGGGCATGATGGAGCAAACAGGGTCACCCTCTTTGATCGTTTCGCCAATACCTGCTTGCGTTGCTTTTACAACTTGGCCAGCTTGCGGAGCAAGTATAAAGTATTGCTGACTTCGGATTTCCATGTTGACGTATTCATTGCCGAGCTTGGCAAGTTCTGCCTGAGTTTCGAACTGCTCCGATAGCGTATTGTTGAGATCCGATTCGGCTTTGTTAATCTTTTCCAGAAATTCTGCTTGTACACGATCAATTTCTATTTCTGCATTCATGAAATCAGCTTCACTTCCCTGGTACTTGTATTCTATGTCCTGAAACTTAGTCAACGGGATGTTCCCAGCTTCAAAAAGTTTTTTATTTCGTTCGTATTGATTTTTTGCATTGGAGAAACGAACACGCTCGGCTTCTAACTTAGCACGCGATTGCTCCATTTTAATATTCATGCCTTCTTCCAATGCGCCCACTTGTCTTTTTAGCGCACGGGCTTTTAAGTCTTTCGATTCCAAACTTTTTTCTTTGGATTGAATCACTTCGCGTAAGCGCAACAACATCTTTGGGTCAAAGTATTTTTCTTTCACTTCGCTTATGATGGCAATGGTATCGCCCTTCTCCACAAATTGGCCTTCTCTTATCTTCCAATCCTGGATCCGTCCGGCAATAATGGTTTGAATAGTTTGTGGCCTATTGCTGGGCGAAAGCGCAGTGACTTGCCCTGTTCCATGAATATTTTGCTGCCAGGGAAGGAATAGCATGGCAATAAATAATAGTCCAATCCCCAATAACCAACGCGCCAGAATTTTGCCAGCCATGGGTGTATTAAGCGAGCGCAAGGAATACAAATTATCCTGCGGAATTTTATTCTTAACTGAATTGGTTGATAGGTTTAGCATGATTATTTAATATGTAAAATCCTGTAGTTGACCTTTCTTTAATAAAACTTCAAACGTGCCTTCGTGTTTTATTTTACCTTCTTCCATGACGATGATATTCTCACACGCACTCATGATGAGCGGATCATTGGAAATCACAATCAACGTCCAGGTGCGGTCTTCCCGGATGAGACAGCTGAGCAGCTTCATTTTATCAGATTTTGTTAACGCTGAGAAGAAATCATTTAATACAATGAGCTTTGGTCGTTTGGCCAGGCAGCGCGCCAGAATTAATTTCTGGACCATCGTATGCGATAATCCCTTGCCACCGCTGACAATGGGTGTTTCAAGTCCCATCGGAAGTCGATTGATATCATCACTTAGCCCAACACGGTAAATGGCATCGAGCACATATTCAACTGTTGTATTAGCCTTACCAACAGTAAGATTTTCTAAGAGGGTTCCGTCAAATAAATCTTCCTGCGAAATATTTTTTGCCATCTGATCACGCAGGTGTGTTAAGTCCAGGTCGCGCAAAGAATATTGATTGATCGTGGCTATTCCTTCAAAGTCGGTATAAAATCCCGTAAGGATATTGGTCAGCGTTGTTTTTCCGGCATCGCCAGGCCCGGAGATGCACACAATTTGACCCGGATTGATCTGGATATCTAAATTTTGAAGCGCGTACTTATTGCTTTCCGAATAACGATAGCTCAAGTCTTTTGTTCGAATGCCAAAGCCTTTCGGGTCTATCCTGGCAAAATCCATTCCTCCGGTCTTTTCGATGGGAATGTCTGTCACGTGGGAGACTTTGTCCACTGCGGTCAATAGGTCGTAAACAACATCCATGTACATGATGATTTTTTCCACTGAATTTAAAATGAGAATGATGACAATTTCGGCAGCAACAAATTGACCTAAGGTTATTTTGCGATCAATAACCAGCAGCGTTCCCATGATTAACAAACCGCCTGTAATCAATGCTTTAAACAATACAATGAAAGAGAACTGGGTGACTAAGGTGCTGAAGTGAGTTTTTCTGTATTTCAAATAGTTGTTCACATTGTAATCTGTCTTACGAATAGGTAAATCCGTATTGCCAGCAAGTTTGAATGAGGGGAGCGCTCGCGCCAATTCTTCCAACCACTGTGCAACTTTATACTTATATTTTGATTCCTGAATAGAAGAGTTAAGTCCGCGGGGGCCGGTCACATAAAAAATAACAACCAAGCTGGCCAACAAAATCAACCCGAAGAAAACAAAGAAAGGGTGATACAAGGAAATCAGTAGCAAGCCAAATAAAATCTGAATGGCAGAGGAGGAAAGGTCAATCAATAGTTTTGGCAATCCTTTCTGAATAGTCATCACGTCAAAAAATCGATTCACCAATTCGGGCGCATAGCTTTTAAGAATGGCCTCCATGCGCAGTCGGGGGATGCGATAGGCAAACTCAAAGGCGGCTTTTGAGAAAATTCTGCGTTGTAGAAATTCAACCAAACTGATTTGAATGATTTGAAGTGCCCCCGTGAGAAGAACTCCAACAATCACTAAGCCGATCATTACGTAAACTGAACTAAAGACGACTCCTCCTGAAACAAGTTCTACGGTAGTTTGTATGCCTAATGGAAGGATAAGACTTACAAAACCAATGATGATGGCATAGAATAGAATGTAAATTATCTCCTTACGCTCCGTACCCAGCAAGCTGAATAATCTTTTTACCGGGCTGATTGGCTTTCCATCAATGTTTGCGCTAAGCGGACTTTGATAGTTAAAGATGGCGAAGAAATGAATTTGACCTTTTTCGTCATGCATTAAATTCACATCATCAATGTGGACCAACGATTGGTGATTTTCCTTTTCATCAATAATAATCCGGTGATAGACTTTCTTTTGAGGGATAAGCAAAACAGGTTTTATCTTTCCTTCTGCTTTTATAAAAGAGAATACCGGACTGGCTTCCCCTTTCATAAAATCCTTGAATGCCGCATCACCAAGGTGGTACTCCATGAACAACACGCGAATCTTATTCCCAGCTTCGGTTAAATCCCTTTCAAATTCAATGAGTTGAGATTCATCATAGTTTCGCTTATTGGTTTCAACATGATGAATGTCTTCAAGGTTGAAATCGTGCCTTGTAGCTAAGGAGACTTCCCGGAGAGTTCGATAGATTTGATCGTTGGATAGCATGCTATTTTTTGATGGTGTTGAAGACTAAGGTTTCTAAAAACTCGTAAATCTTGGCATGTTTAAATTTATCTTGTTTGATATTGCTAAGTGAGGGGAGGTGTGACAAGAAAAAATACTGTTGCTTGGAAGCCAGGAGAGCTGTGCTTACCAGTGCATTGGGGAATTCATAACTCGGATTTATTTCCTTGATAATGTTCGCTATTTTTTTACAGAGCGATTTAAAGCTTCCGAAAAGTCCGTCCTTATTATCGGTATCAACCCATTTAGTCAAATAGGTTTTATCCAGTTCGTCTACAACAATCCGATACAGAGCTTCTTCATTGACAAACTCAAAGGAGGGGTCATACTTTTTCTCTTCGGCAATGGTGCGCAGGCAGGCCTTAAGTCTTTCTTCTGGATTTTGCAGATTAACCATTCCCAAATCAACTTTGTACTCCAACCAACTCCAATACCAGGAAATAAGGTAGTGAAGCAGACGATGCTTGTTTTCAAAATAGCGATACACCGAAGCTTCTGTTGAGTCGATTTCCTTGGCCAATTTTTTAAAGGTGAACTGCTCAAAGCCCAGCGTATCAATCAAAGCTACGCTTTTGCTAATGATGTTTTGACCAAGTTTGGTATGTTGTGGGTCGCTTAAATACAAGTGTTCATTCAACTTAAATGATAATACTGTCATAAATATTAGTTATGCGTGCAAAAATAATAGTAATACTATCATAATTGCAAATTATCTTTTGAAGAATATTAAAAAACCTCCTTTTTGCTGTTGAAATGGCTTTAGTATTTTTTAAAAATTAATTTTATTGGCTCCCGGGCGTGTAGGCTGAGCGTAAAACAGCAAAAGCTCCGACAGGAGCTTTTGCTAAATGAATTCTAAATAGGATCGTTATGCTCTTGCCAGTTCTGTATTGATATGAAGCTTAACATCTTCACTCACCACCATTCCACCAGCTTCCGTGATTGCATTCCATGTCAATCCAAAATCTTTGCGATTGATTTTGCCATTGATTTCAAAACCAGCTTTCGTATTTCCCCATGGGTCAACCATAATTCCTCCAAACTCAGCATCAAGTTCTACATTTTTTGCAACGCCTCGTAGTGTAAGCAATCCGGCAAGTTTGAATTTATTTTCGGTTACTAATTTTAATTTACCGGTGAAGTCAAGTGTTGGATATTGCTCCGCTGCAAAGAAATCAGGTGATTTTAAATGCGTGTCGCGATCTGGCTGATTGGTATCGATGCTGTTAACATCAATGCTAAAATTAACCGAAGCGTCATTGAAATCTTCTGTTTCACTTTCAATGCTTCCGCTAAATTTTTTAAAGAATCCGGTAACGGTGGAAATAACAAGGTGCTTTACCTTGAATTGTACCTCAGTGTGGGTAGGATCAATTCCCCATTTGGTTGCTACTAGTGTTGCTGTTGACATAATTATTTATTTTTAGTTAATGATAATTCCAAAAAGGACTATTTCCTTTTGATGATACAAAGGTAGACGCACCCTATCGGTACCAACTTGAACTAGATTAAGAAAGGGAAGGTGAGGGCTTGAACTAGATTAAGAAATCACTTTTCAGATTGTCTTCTACGGATTTTACTTAGAAATTCTGGAGTAATGCCCAGATAAGAGGCAATGTATTTCAATGGAACGTACTGTACCAGTGAAGGATATTTTTTTTGAAACTCCTGATAACGTTCTTCGGCACCGACTGAAAAGTTTTGAATAATCCTATGTTGGTGCGTGACTAGTGAATTTTGAAAGATGATGCGGAAGTAGCGTTCAAACTTTGGGAATCGTTCTAGCAGTTGATCCATATCATTTTTTGGTAGCAATAAAACTTCACTGTCCGCAAGAGCCTTTGTGCTATAGATAGATGGTGTTTGACTTGTAAAACTGTGAAGGTCACCCGTCCACCAGCCTGTTGTTGCAAATTGGATAACATGATCGGTGGCTTGCTTATTTGTAAAGTAGGTCATCAGGCAACCAGAATTTACGTAGATCATACCCTTTGAGATATTGCCAGCACGTTCGGTAAAATCTCCTTGCCTGATTTTTAAGGGCACCAAGACGGACGTAAAGTATAGGCTCTCCACTTCATCAAGCGGAACGTACTTTGAAATAGAGTTGATGATGTTGGAAGTGTCCATAGTAAGATTCAGTTCAGAATAAATTCCCGCAGCAAAATCCAACAACCCATTGCAAGTGTAAGCCAGCCAAAAGCCTTTCTGAGATAGAATGATAATATTCTTCTCGATAAAAAATTGCCTGCAAGAATTCCTATGATGGCCAGCGAAGTAATAGACAATAAAAAGAACCAGTCTATTTTATAATTGAGCAAATCGCCTACAAAGCCTAGCAGCGAGTTGATGGCAATAATAAACAACGAAGTTCCAACTGCAGTTTTGAATGGAAGTCCGGTAAGAAAAACTAAAGCGGGTATAATTAAGAAACCACCACCCGCTCCAACAAGGCCAGTCAGAAACCCAATAAGAGCACCTTCGATGATCACTAAAAAAGTGCGAAAGCGTTGAGTGTTTGAAACGATTTCCTTCTTCTTGCG
>JAYVBN010000203.1:0-12314 GCA_043750455.1 Bacteroidia bacterium
AGATTTTTTGAAGGGAAAAAGGAGGTGCAACCAACCGTGCCCATCGTGCCAGCTCTCATGGTACTACCATCCGAAAAAGTATATTGTGCTCCCAATGCCTGAGCGGCATCTTCAATTACATAGAGGTTGTGCTTTTGTGCAATCTTTAAAAGAGGCTCCATGTCCGCACACTGACCATAAAGATGGACGGGCACAATGGCAAATGTCTTGCTGGTGATTTTACTTTCAATCAGACTTACATCTATGTTAAAAGTTTTTTCATCGACTTCAACAAACACAGGGGTTAAACCTAATAGCGCAATCACTTCGGCAGTGGCGATGTAGGTATGCACAGGCAGGATCACTTCATCGCCCTGCTTACAATCAAGTGCCATCATGGCTATTTGCAAGGCATCGGTACCATTGGCACAGGGGATTACTGCTTTTGAATTCAAGTATTTTGACAACGAATTGGCAAAAAGATTTACCTGAGGTCCTTGAATAAATGCCGTTGAATCTATTACCTCCTGAATTGCCTCATCAATCTCCTCCTTTATGCGAAGGTATTGACTATTCAGATCCGTCATTTTAATCTGTTTCATGGATTTTGCAAAGATGGCTTCTCTTTTTGTTTTTCAATTTCAATTGGTGGCAAGGCAAACAATCTTTGTATCACTACTGAATTTGTGCACAATCTACTGAATTTTGATATTGATTTTAGGTAGATTTTTTTATGCCTCTGGGAGGAAGGTGGCAAAAGGCTGCCGGTAGGCTCTGGGATGAGCTTCCTGATGTGTTATGGGGAAATTACACTCGGTTACAACCGTGAAAATCGAAAATATTATTTTCATATTTCACGGTTAATCAATATCTTTGAAAAATGATAGTACGAAATTATTTGAGGCAAATTAAAGAAGGCTTGCTGCAATTTCCAGCCGTGGCATTACTCGGGCCGCGCCAAATTGGTAAGAGCACATTGGCAAAAAGTTTATCCTTTAAAAGAGAATCTATTTTCCTGGATCTTGAAAAGCAGTCGCATCAAAATAGACTATGCGATCCGGAATCCTTTTTTAAAGATCACCAAGATCAACTGGTCATCATCGATGAAGTGCAAATAATGCCAAGCTTATTCGCGGCACTGCGTCCGGCTATTGATGAACATCGTCAGGCTGGCCGTTTTTTGCTATTGGGTTCCGCCTCACCACCATTGGTAAAAGGCGTTAGCGAGTCTTTGGCGGGACGCATTCGCTATATGGAACTACCCTCAATTAACATTCTGGAAGCTGAAAAAAATAAAATCGAGCTGAACATGCTATGGGTACGAGGAGGCTTTCCAACTTCTCTTACAGCCCGTACGGGTATCCTTAGTGTCACCTGGCGCCAGCAACTTATTCGGAGCTTTGTGGAGCGCGATCTTACGCTATTGTTTGGCATCGCAATATCTCAAAGTACTGTGCAAAATTTCTGGCAAATGATAGCTCACCAGCAAGGCCGCATATTCAATTCTCAATCCTTTGCCACTTCATTAGGCGTTAGCGGGCCAACAGTAAAAAGATATCTGGAATTTTTGCAAGGTGCATTTCTGGTGCGCGTTCTCGAACCGTGGTTTGTCAATACCTCAAAGCGATTAGTAAGATCACCCAAAGTGTATGTGCGCGATAGCGGTTTGCTGCACGCCATGCTTTACTTAGAAGACAAGAATGCTATACTCGGACATCCTGTGGCTGGGTTTTCATGGGAGGGATTTGTGATTGAACAAATTATTCAGAATCTGCCTGACACGTTAAGGCCATTTTTTTACCGGACTCATCATGGTGCAGAGGCCGATTTGGTGCTTGTAAAAGGTATCACGCCTGTGGCTGCGATAGAAATAAAATTGACAAACGCACCCGTTGTTTCAAAAGGGTTTTATCAATCTATTGAGGATCTTAAACTAGGGCAAGGATTTGTAATAACCCCCGGATCTGAAACCTACAGTCAAAAACAAGTGCAGGTAATGAACGTAACTGCATTTGTGAAAAATGTTTTACCTAAGCTCGTGCGTTAACTTTTTCTGTTATATCATAAGCGAAGGGAAGGCACGCTGACAATTCTTTTAACTTTTTTAAACGATAACAAATACTACTTCCGCTCGCGCACGCAAAAAACAAATTAATACTAAATCTTTCCTCTCAGTTTCTTTTCCCAATTCCAGGCATGCAAGAGTGATTCGCCAAGCTCATACTTCGCTGCCCATCCAAATGCCTTGTTAATTTTTTGAGGATCTGCAAATACTTTCTCGATGTCTCCTGGTCTTCGGGAGCCAATGGTATACGCAAACTTAATCCCCGTTACTTCAATAAATTTTTTAACGAGCTCTAAAACAGAAACACCTATACCTGTACCAAGATTAAAAGCCTCAAATACATTAACTTCTTTTCTTCCATCCAAATAGGAAATGCCTTTTACGTGCGCAGCCGCAACATCCAGGACGTGAATAAAATCACGTACACAGGAACCATCCGGAGTATCGTAATCGTTTCCAAAAACGATGAGTTTTTCTCTAACCCCGGCAGCCGTTTGAGTTACATAAGGAACAAGATTGTTAGGAATGCCAATCGGAAGTTCACCAATCAAGGTACTTGGGTGCGCACCAATTGGATTGAAGTATCGTAATGAAATTACCCGAAAGCCTATAGTTGCCGCATCTTCTAAAATTCGTTCACAAATCTGCTTGGTGGCGCCATACGGAGACTCTGCTCTCTTGAATGGAGCAGACTCACTTACCGGAATACTATCGGGCTGGCCATAAACGGTGCAAGAGGATGAAAAAATTAAATCCGTAACCTGATGCTTTTTCATTACCTCCAATAAAGTAATGAGAGACCCCACATTATTTTTGTAGTAATCGATAGGTTTAACAACAGACTCATTTACTGATTTGAAGGCAGCAAAATGAATAACAGTTGAAAAGCTATTTTTAGAAAAAAGATCTTCCAATGCCGCAGCATCCAAACAGTCAAGTTTATGGAAGTCAACTTTAGTCTTTGTAATGGCCTCAATCCCTTCAACCATTTTATAATCACTTCGTTCCAGGTTATCAATAACGGTAACTCGTTGACCTGCTGAAATTAATTCAACAACCGTATGAGCACCAATATATCCTGCCCCACCTGTTACTAAAATATGATTGTTACTTTTCATAAATATTATAAACGGGCTGAAACAAGGGACTTATCTAAAAAGCCTTTAACATCATAAATTATTGTTTTGTCATTTTTGATTGCCGACCAATCGATTGTTTTAAATTCATTGTGACTTACAGCCAATACTATTGCGGCATATTTTTTACTTAAATCAGCAACTAAAGACAACCCATATTCATGATTTACTTCCAGAGAATCTGCGCGTGGATCATATACTTCTACATCTGCTCCAAAGCTTTGAAGTTCACGGATTACATCAATGGCTCTGCTGTTGCGGATATCAGGACAGTTTTCTTTAAATGTAATGCCCAGCACTAAGACCTTTGCTTTATTGACTTGCAAATCATTTTGAGTCATTAGCTTGATGACACGATTCGCAATATGAACACCCATGTTGTCATTGATTCTTCTTCCTGCCAAAATCACTTGAGGATGATACCCAAGACTGTCGGATTTATAAGTCAGATAGTAGGGATCGACTCCAATGCAATGGCCACCGACTAAGCCTGGCTTATAGGGAAGGAAATTCCATTTGGTTCCTGCTGCCTCCAATACTTCATGAGTATCTATGCCCATGCGTTCAAAAATCAACGAGAGTTCATTGACGAAGGCGATATTGATATCCCTTTGCGCATTTTCGATTACCTTGGCTGCTTCTGCTACCTTAATGCTGGATGCTTTGTGCGTTCCGGCTTTAATAATTTTTAAATAAAGTTGATCCACCTTTTCTGCAACCTCTGGCGTACTTCCACTAGTCACCTTTTTGATGTTTGGAAGGCGATGTTGCTTATCCCCTGGATTAATTCGCTCCGGTGAATAGCCGCAAAAGAAGTCTACATTAAATTTCAGTCCACTAAATTTCTCTAACACCGGCACACAATCTTCTTCTGTGCAGCCAGGATACACAGTAGATTCATAAATGACGATATCCCCCTTTTTCAAAACCTTGCCTACGGTCTCACTTGCCTTGATTAGAGGAGTTAGATCTGGTGTTTTATATTCATCGACAGGAGTGGGCACTGTAACAATAAAGTAATTTGCATTCCTTAAATCTTCCAGGCTTGTTGAGAATTTCAACTTAGATGAAGAGGCCAGCTCTTCTTTATTAACTTCCAATGTTCGATCTATCCCCTTATTAAGTTCATCAATTCTTGCCTGATTGATATCAAATCCAACCACATCTAATATTTTTCCAAATTCAACCGCCAAAGGAAGCCCAACGTATCCAAGGCCTATTATTCCTATTTTGTCCATTTCTTATAGCTTGATTTTATAATACTCTAAATACCAATCAACAAATTTTCCAACGCCAACTTCAATGGGTGTTGATGGTTTAAAATCAATTTCCTTAACTAGATCATCTACATCCGCAAGTGCTTCCGGCACGTCACCATCTTGCATAGGTAAAAAATTCTTAATGGCCTTACGTCCCAACTTATTTTCAATGATTTCGATGAATCGAATTAATTCAACCGTGCTGCCATTGCCCACGTTGAATATTCTATAGGGAGCAAAACTCGTAGCAGGATCTGGGTGCGAGCCACTCCAATTTTTATCGGGTGCAGCAATTTTCGGCACCAACCGGGCTACGCTTTCGACCAGATCATCTACATACGTAAAATCCCGTCTCATTTTCCCATGATTAAATACGTTGATTGGCTCACCGGCCAAAATTGCCTTCGTGAACATAAATAATGCCATGTCTGGCCTTCCATATGTACCGTAAGCTGAAAAGAAGCGAAGCCCAGTTGTCGGTAAATTATACAACACTGAATATGTATGAGCCATCAATTCATTTGATTTCTTAGAAGCCGCATACAATGAAAGCGGATGATCTATGTTGTCGTGTGCAGAAAATGGCATTTTTTTGTTCGCCCCGTAAACCGAACTGGAAGACGCATAGACCAAATGCTTTATCTGATGATGTCGGCAAGATTCAAGAACATTTAGGAATCCATGAATATTACTTTCCAGATAGGCGTGGGGGTGAGTTATCGAATATCGAACACCTGCCTGTGCAGCTAAATTGACAACATAATCGAATTCATGTCGTTGAAAAATTTTATCTAACGATTCACGATTGGTAAGATCAACTTGATGGAATTCAAAATTTTCATTCTCAAACAAACACTTTAATCTATCCTCTTTCAATCGAACATCATAGTAATCATTTAGGTTATCAATACCGATAGTTAGATACCCTAAATCACAAAGTCTATTGGAGAGATGGAAGCCAACAAAGCCCGCAGCACCTGTGATCAAAACTTTCCTTTGAGGGCTCACAAAAATGGATTTTAGCTCCAAAAGTACATCAAATCTGTTTAGATTTGCGCGTTAAATCATTTCATTCGTTTAAATATGACCGAAAACCAAAAGCAACCTGCAACTGATGAAATTGACTTATTACAACTGCTTGCAAAAGCAGTACTTCTCATCAAGGCTAATTTAAAGATTATTGCTTTTGCATTTTTTTTAGGCACCATTCTTGGCTTGGTATTTTACCAATTCTCTCCAAAAGTCTATGAAAGCCGGATGCTAATCAGTTCGGATATCCTTACCGAATCTTACAGCAAACCTTTAGTGGAAGATCTCGAAAAATTAGCAAAAGAGAAAAACTTCATTGCCCTTTCTTCAAAACTAAAATTGACGGTTCAGCAGGCGGCTGCATTAGGAAAAATAAAAATCGAAAACGCAACTGAAAAAGGGGAAGTAAGCAAAGAACAAGAAAAAAATTATTTAACAGTGACATGTCAATCTCAAGATAATTCCATTTGGCCGAGCTTTCAAAATGGACTTATAAATTTTTTCGAGACCAACAGCTTTGTGAAGATCAGAGTGGAGCAGCGCAAAAAATTCTTTAACGAATTAATTGGAAAACTGAATGATGAAATTGCTGATTTGGAGTTACTCAAAACAAAAATTATGAATGGTGACCTGTCTTCTAAAAGTAAGGAGAATATGGTTCTTATGGACCCCACAACAATTAACTCAGAGCTAATTGAACTAAACATACAAAAAATGAATTTTATTAATTCCCTCGAAATCGTCAATAGCGTTCAACTGGTTGAGGGATTTACGAAATTCGAAAAGCCAGCAAGTCCAAAGCTTTCCATTTCCTTAGCCGCTGGATCCTCCTTTGGACTTTTTTGTGTTTTCTTGGTCATTGGATTTAAATCTATTCGAAAAATGATTCGTCTTTCAGAAGAAAAACTTGGACAATCTTAGACATCTAATCTCCAAAGAATTCCTTCTTGAGCTTAGACGCAAGTCTGCCATCAGTGGGCTTGCACTTTATCTTTTCAGCACAGCTTTCATTTGCTACCTCTCCTTTAGTCTTCGCCAAAATTTGATAACTCCCTTAGTTTGGAGTGCGCTTTTTTGGATCACCATATTATTCACTGCGGTGAACACAGTGGCTAAAAGTTTTATTGGAGAAAAAAAAGGGAAAGATATTTATTACTATTCCATCGCGCATCCAGAGTCCATCATTATCTCCAAGATCATTTACAATTTCATTCTTTGCACGCTGCTTTCCTTTACTGGCTTTGTACTTTTCGCTCTATTTTTGAAGAACCCAGTCGTTGACCTTTTTTTATTCTGCATAACCATCCTCCTCACGTCATTGGGGTTTGCCTCTTCGCTAACTATGCTTTCTGGTATTGCTGCCAAAGCAAATAATAGTAACATATTGATGGCCGTCCTAAGTTTCCCCGTTGTCATTTCTATTTTACTGTTAGCTATCAAAGTCAGCAAAAATTGTATTGATGCATTGGATAGATCCATAAGTTGGGATGAAATACTTACCCTCTTAGCCATAAATTGCATGATTACAGCCGTTTCCTACTTGCTCTTCCCGTATATTTGGCGGAGCTAAACTGGTCGCTAGTTTCCGGTTAGCAGGTCTATTATTATATATGAGAAAAAGTTGGTGGAAAATTTTTTCCGTTGTTCTCTTAATCTACACCATTGTTGGCGGGTTACTCTTCCATGTGCCCAGATTGAATATTGTAAACGAAACTATTCGCGCGCTATACTTTCATGTTCCCATGTGGTTTGGGATGGTGGTTATGTTTCTTGTTTCCACTATTTATGCCATAAAATATCTACGAAACCCGTCCACAGAAATAGATACAAAGTCTGTTGAATTTGCCAATACAGGCCTGGCCTTCGGCATCCTTGGAATTATTACCGGGATGATTTGGGCAAACTATACGTGGGGCTCTCCCTGGCACGGAGATCCAAAACAAAATGGCGCTGCTATTTCTCTATTGGTTTACTTCGCATATTTTGTTTTGCGTGGCTCCGTTGAAAACGAAGAACAGCGAGCTCGCCTAAGTTCGGTTTACAATATTTTTGCTTTTACAGCAATGATCCCTCTGATTTTTATTATTCCGCGCATGACCAGTTCAATGCACCCGGGCAGCGGTGGCAATCCAGGTTTTAATATGTATGACCTTGATAGCAATATGCGAATGGTATTTTATCCGGCAGTAATTGGATGGATCTTATTGGGTGTGTGGATTGCGTCCATCCGCATCCGAACCAAGCGTATTGAAGAAAGACTATTTGAAATAGATGATGAAAAAAATGTTTAAACTATCCCTTACAACAATTCTTGCTCTACTGCATTTTTCTGTTCTCGCTCAGCAAGAAGTAGAGATGGCCGATACCCTGAGATCGGAAGGAAAAATTTATGTAGTGGTCGCCATAATGCTTGTCATTTTCGTGGGCTTAATTGGCTACCTATTTCTGATGGATAGAAAAATAACGCGCCTGGAGAAAAAAATCCTTGAGAAAGACCTCAAACGTTGATTTTCATCATTTTTCTTACCCACTAAAATCCGGTTTTTTTGCCTTAACTTTATCCGCGGAAAAGAGGGCTTATTTATGAAAAAATCACACATCATTGCCATTGTTGTTATAGCAGCTGCTATCGCCATCATTATTGCTACAGCAGGAGATGCCAGCACCTACGTCAATTTCGATCAGGCCTATGAAATGGCATCCACTGGAAATACCACTAGCATTCATGTGGTGGGCGAACTTAAAAAAGACGAAAGCGGAAATATCATCGGGATGGAAAAATCGCCAGATAATCTTTCGTTCTCATTTACATTATTAGATGACAATCAAAAAGAGCAAAAAGTATTTTACAATGAACCCATGCCTCCTGATTTTGCGCGATCTGAAAAGGTGGTGGTGATTGGACGTTATAACGGAGAAGATTTCATCGCGAACAAAATTTTATTAAAGTGCCCTTCTAAATATCAAGAACAAAAACTAAATGCGGGGGTTTAATTATTAAGCCAGGAACGATCACACTTTGCACATCTAAATAATGCTTCATTACTTTATTGGTGACTTGGGTCACCTTTTTGTCATCTCGTCTTTTGTAACATCGCTTGTGTGTGCTTTTGCATACCTGAAGGCACAATCATCTGTTGATCTTCTAAAAAAAGAAGCGTGGTTAAAAAATGCCCGCACAGGATTCTATCTTCATGCAGTTGCTGTTATCGGGATTGTTGTCAGCCTTTTTGTCATTATTTATCAACACTATTTCGAATACCATTATGCATACGCGCACTCCTCTTTACATCTGCCTGGTCAATACATGATCTCTTGCTTCTGGGAAGGCCAGGAAGGAAGTTTTCTGCTTTGGATGTTCTGGCAAGCTATCCTTGGAATAATTCTGATCAACACACAAAAAACATGGGAAGCTCCAGTCATGGTGGTTTTTGCTTTAGTCCAGGCTTTTCTTGCCTCCATGATTTTGGGGGTGGTCATTCCGCTCCTGGATGTTAAGCTTGGAAGTTCACCTTTCATTTTGCTTCGCGATGCAATGGACGATCCTATCTTCAAAATGCAACCCGATTTTATTCCGAAGGATGGCAATGGCCTCAATCCATTGTTGCAAAATTATTGGATGGTCATTCACCCGCCTACTTTATTTTTAGGCTTTGCCACTACACTCATTCCTTTTGCTTTTTGCATTGCCGGCCTTTGGCAGAAAAAATATTCGGAATGGATCATTCCAGCACTACCATGGGCATTATTCTCCTGTGCCATACTTGGGCTAGGGATTCTAATGGGAGGATATTGGGCATATGAAACCCTGAGTTTTGGTGGCTATTGGAATTGGGATCCAGTTGAGAATGCGGTCTATATTCCTTGGCTGATACAAATCGCTTCCATCCACACCATGATCGTTTTTAAAAACAATGCGACAGCACTTAAGATTTCCATCATCCTGGTGATTACTGTTTTTGTTTTAATTCTATATTCAACTTTTTTAACCCGAAGTGGAATTTTAGGAGATGCCTCTGTTCACTCATTCACAGATCTTGGTCTTTCTGGCCAATTACTGGTCTATCTTGTGTTCTTTACACTCGCAGCCATCATTTTATCTGTCATGCGCTGGAAAGAAATTCCTTCCTCCGAAAAAGAAGTAGCAACCTACTCACGCGAGTTTTGGATTTTTCTTGGTGCTACCACACTTTGTCTAATGGGCTTTCAGGTGTTGCTGCCAACTTCTATTCCAGTTTACAATAGTATTGTCAGACTTTTTGGTGGCGTTTCTAATCTTGCTCCTCCCGCCAACCAAATTGAATTTTATTCAAAGTTTCAATTATGGTTTGGGGTTGTGGTTGCTTTGCTATCCGGAACGGGTCAGTTTTTTTGGTGGCGAAAAATGACAGATGGAAATTGGAAGAAGGAACTGCGAACACCAATCCTCATCACCCTTATCACTTTTGCTGTTATCATTTCTGTTGCCCGAGTGTATCACCCTACCTACTTGCTATTAACACTTGCCGGTGTGTATATCATTGTTTCCAACTTAAAAACCCTGGGCACACTTTTCAAGACAAATCCTAAACTCTCAGGTGGCGCCATCTCTCATATTGGAATTGGCATGATGCTTATTGGTATCATGTTTTCGTCCGGCTATTCAGACATTGTATCATTAAACAACACCGGATTAATTTATATAAAAGAAGCGGGCACTGAATTCAACCGCGATAATTTACTGCTCTTTATGAATGAGCCACGATCGATGGCCGAGTATGACCTCGAGTATTTGGGGGAGCGGATTGAAGCCAGACATAAATCTGGGTTTGTAAAAAAGAGTGATATCGAACTCACAGAAGATCCTTTCAAAGTCGTTGCTAAAAAAGATATTCTGTTTAAAGGAAAAAAAATATATACCGCAAAAGATACTTTTGAAGTTTACCCTGAAAATACCTTTTATGAAATCGAGCTTAGTAAAGCAGGAAAAGTAGCAGCAACTCTCTACCCTAGAGTGCAAATAAATCCTGCCATGGGCGGATTTCTTGCTTCGCCCGATATTAAACGAAATTTTGGAAGCGACCTGTACACGCACGTGTCCGCGCCAATGGATCCAACTTCAGAACCCGAATGGAGCAAAACAGAAGAAATTAAAGTGAAGCAGGGGCAACAGTTTTTTGTAAATGACTATGTGGCCACACTAAAGGAAGTAGTACGTCTTGACAATATTCAAGGACTTGAATTAGACGAAGAAGATGTTGCCGTGAAAGCAATTATTGATATTCAAGGCGAACGCGATACGTATACAGCTGAGCCGATTTTTTTAATCAAAGGCCGTTCACAAGTAGGTAGGATTTTTTCTGAAGTAAGTGACCTTGGAATAAAAATTACCCTTCTCAATATTCATCCCGAAACCAATGAGTTTTCCCTTGGATTAAATACACGTCAAAAGGATTGGGTGATTATAAAGGCAATGGAAAAACCATATATTAATATCCTGTGGCTTGGAACGGCAGTACTGATGATTGGATTTAGTATGGCGATGGTAAGAAGGTTTAAGGAAATGGTGTAAAAAAGTAGACAACCGACAATAGGCAGTAGGCAACCGACAATAGGCAATAGGCAACGTGTCTGACTTATTTAACTTCGGCCTTCAAAGTATGAGAAATAAACTAATACTTTTTCTTACTTTGCTTTTAGGAGCGTGCTCACCTAAAAAATCAAGCTATTCAAATTTTTCTTTTAAACTTGATAGTCTTTATACCAAAACCTTTCCTTCTGATCAGCCCGGTGCTGCCGTTTTAGTAATGAAGGGTGATAGCTTACTTTTTGCAAAAGGTTATGGATTAGCTGACATTGTTACCAAAGAGCCCATCTCCACTAAAACTCTTTTCAACTTAGGCTCTATTTCAAAAACATTTGTGGCAAACGCCATCCTAATGTTACAAGAGCAAGGCAAACTTTCAGTTGAAGATAGTTTGTATAAATACTTTTCGGATTTCAAAAACAAAGAAATCGCTCAACGAGTAAAGATTAAACATTTGCTTACACACACGTCTGGGTTGCCTGATAATCGGCAGGTAAGCAAAGACACTGTCTTCTATCTTACTGCAAAAGATGCTGAGAACTGGCTGCCTGTTACAAAAACGGATACACTTGTTTTTGAACCTGGCCAACGATATGAATATTCCAACCCAGCATTCAATGCACTTGCTCTTATCATAGAACAAGTCTCTGGCATGAAGTGGCAAAAGTTTATCGAAGAGAATATTTTAAAACCTTCCGGGATGAATATAAGCACCATCACAGATGGCTCACATCCTGAAAGTGGAGTGTCACATGCCTACAATAAAATTCAGGGACAATGGAAAGAGGATGATTATGGCGAGGAACCAACCTTTGCAGCGGCTGGTAATGGAGGTGTGTGGAGCTCAGTTGAAGAACTTGCCAAATACGAACAAGCAATTCGAAACTTTACATTTCTAAAAGCCGAAACAATTGATCAATCCCAAACCGTTTTTCATCCTCAAAATTGGGCTGACGCAGTACCACCTCAAATTGGTTGGTCATGGTTCATTGGGCAGACCAAAGACAGCTTAAAGACGATTGGCCATACAGGCAGCCAGGGAGGATTTATTGCTAACTATGTAACTGTTCCTGATAAGGATATTCTTTTTGTTATTCTCTGTAATACACCTCGTGATATTGAGGCAGATGCTGACCTTGTATTGAGATTATTAAAGGCAGAAAATTGGTTAGATGAGTGAGCTGGCTATTTCAACAGGGTGTATTTCAAAAAAACATGAGGCTAAAACCTATAAGGTCTAATTGCGCCAGCAAAAAGACCTTATAGGTTTGGTTAAACTA
>JAYVBN010000204.1:0-11518 GCA_043750455.1 Bacteroidia bacterium
GATAATGGTTAACGTCCTGCTTCGGTTGGTCGGTGACAACACCGACCAAGGGCAGAAGGTTAATGTCCTGCTTCGGTTGGTCGGTGACAACACCGACCAAGGGCAGAATGAGATAATGGTTAACGTCCTGCTTCGGTTGGTCGGTGACAACACCGACCAAGGGCAGCATATGGCTGGTTCAATGTCCTTTATTTTAAACGAGATGGAGATGAAATTGCAATAACTAAGAACGTTCAAATGAAAAATCAAATGGAAATATCGGGCAGCAAAACGGTTTGGAGCAATCTCTCTATCAACTGCTGGAAAGGTTGCTCCTTCATTGCTGAAACTTTGTGTACAATCAATTTTTGGTTGAGGCAAACCACTTTGTGCAAGCGTATGCCACTTGGCAAAGGCAGAATGGTTTCGAGCATGGCATCTTCTAATGGAAAAAAGGTAGGCTCATCGAAGATTTTTGATGTGATCTGCGCGCAAACAAAATCGCCAGAGGCGTTGATAGAAGAGCGTGAAATGATCACACTTGGCCTCAACTTTGATTGCGACAAGTCAGTAAATGGAAATTGCACCAAAACGATGTCGCGTTGGTTAAACACCATCGATCATTTTTTTAAATGGGCAAATGCGTTATCCCATCGGGCGTCTTCAGGGCTGTCCCACGCTTCGGCAAGCGAAGCCTCAGAGACAAGGAAATACGGTTTTTCTGTGTCTTTTCTTTCCACTTTCAACCCCATTTCCTCCGCCACGCGAATAAGCAATTCTACTTTGTCTGATGTTTCAGTAACAATGCTTAAAACTGTTTTCATGTTAACAAATATAGGAGTTTACCTCTTAGTAAAGAAAAGGGAAGTAGCAAAATGCCTGGTTCTACTTTTTCTGTTTCTTCTGAGCTTCGGAGTAAAGGCGCAGAACATCACCGCAGCTGAATATTTTTTTAATACCGACCCCGGGCCGGGCAATGGAACATCGATACCTATTACAGCTGGCCCGACTATCGATATTGTCAACTTTGATATTCCCACTACATCGTTGTCGGTAGGCTGGCACACAGTACACGTGCGTGCTCGTGATGCTAATAACGTATGGGGTTTTTACGAGAGTCGGAAATTTATATCCGAGAAGATCCACTAATAGTCCCTCCTCCGCCAGTGTATGATGTGAGCACCATGGAATATTTCTTAAATACAGACAATGGACCCGGCAACGGAACATCCATTCCTATCACCGCTGGTGCTACTATCGATGTTGTCAACTTTGATATACTTACAACAACGCTTCCGATAGGTTGGCACACCGTTCACGTGCGCACGAAGAATACCAACAACGTATGGGGCTTTTATGAGAGCCGTAAAATATACATTCGGGAAGACCTTACGATTGTTCCTCCACGCGTTGTTCCTCCTATTACACAAATGGAATTTTTCTACAACACCGATAACGGGCCTGGGACAGGAACTGCTATCCCTGTAACGCCAGCACTTGATATAGACATTGTCAATACCAATTTAGCCAATGCATTGCCAGTGGGCTGGCACACCGTGCACGTGCGCACAAAAGACCAGGATAATACATGGGGCTTTTATGAGAGCCGTAAAATTTATGTGCGAGAAATTCTCCCAATACCGCCTGTTCCACCTCCATCACCTATTGTAGAGTTAGAATACTTTGTAGATGCTGACCCAGGAGTTGGATTGAGTTCCACTAAAGTTACCATCAACCCTTCCCTCTTAAACATAGACCTGGTAGATGAACCTTTGAATGTAGGCACACAATCATTAGGAGCCCATAAAGTTTATGTGCGCGCCAAAAATCAACTTGGTGAATGGAGCATGAGCGAGACAGCAAATTTTTCTGTCATTGCATCTTGCCCTATCCTAACTGCACCATCAGCAACAGGTGTGGCACGGTGTGATCCTGGCCCTGTTACACTTACTGCTTCCGGTGCTTCGGCAGGTGAGACGTATAGATGGTATGCTACGGCCACTTCACTCACTCCATTGTTTACGGGTAATCCCTATACTACGGCAAGTCTGAGTGTGAACACTACGTTTTATGTAACAGCATTTAATCCCACCACCTATTGTGAAAGTGCACGCTCGCCCGTTTCGGCTGACATATCGGGCATAGCCAAACCTGTATTGAGTATTTCTGGAACTCTTTCTGTATGCGAAGGAACCACACAAGTGATCACAGCTCCTTCAGGTTTCACTACCTACACGTGGAGCAATGCATTAACCACGCAACAAATCACGGTGGCTACATCCGGTAGTTATTCAGTGGTGGTCAATAATGGAATATGCTCAAGTCCTCCTTCCGATGCTTTTGTATTTACGGTGAATGCAAAACCACCGAAGCCAACTATTACCGCAACAAATGGCGGTTCACTTTGCGGCACAGGAAGCGTTACGCTTAGTGCGCCCACCGGACTTTCTTCTTATGCATGGTCATCGGGCCAAACAACGGAGACTATTAGTAATGTAACGACTGTAGGCAGTTTCTTTGTTACAGTTACCAATGCCAGTGGTTGTCAGAGTGTGGCCTCCGATCCTTTCCCTGTTACATCTGCAGCTTTATCCAAACCAACTGTTACAGTTACCGGCAACACCGCTTTGTGCAATAGCAGCACTGTTGATTTATCAGCACCTTCAGGTTTTAGCAGCTATGCATGGTCCACTGGAGCGACCACCCAAAACATTACGGTAAGCACAGCAGGCTCATACACCGTAGTTGTTTCCAACGGAGGTTGCACTAGCCCTGCATCAGATGCTATAGTAGTAACAACGGTTGCTGTTCCTGCAAAACCTTCCATAGTTATTACAGGAAGTACTGCATTGTGCAATGGCGCTTTTGCAGTATTGTCAGCGCCTACAGGCTTTTCTAATTATGTGTGGTCGAATGGCGAATTGACAAGGCAAATTGTTGTCGCCATCGCGGGTAGCTTCACGGTGCAAACCGGTAATGCTTCCAACTGTTTGAGTGTTGCTTCTGATCCAACAGCGATTACGTTAACCGGGGCTCCATGCGGTGGAGTAACAACACCTTCTATTACAAATGCGAGCCGATGTGGAAACGGAACAGTTACTTTGAATGCAAGCGGAGCCACAGGCAGTCAGATATATCGCTGGTACGATGCACCCACTGCAGGCACTTTAGTTTTCACAGGTGCCGCATTTACAACCCCATCCTTAACGAGCACAACATTTTATTATGTAGTTATCTATGATCCTACCGTTCCGGCAGAAAGCAATCGGGTGATTGCAATAGCAACGGTTGTCAATCTGGCTAAACCTGTTACCGATGTTACTGGTTCAGTTTCTATATGTGCAGGAGGCAGCACGATTATCTCCGCGCCATCAGGCTTCGCCAGCTATCTATGGTCCAATAGCGCCACTACACAGCAAGTGACGGTCTCTTCAAGCGGAAGTTTTTCTGTACAGGTAGGTGATGGCACGTGTACGAGCGTTTCATCGGATGTGGTAACAGTAACATCAGTAGTGGTGCCGGCAAAACCTGCTATTACAATTACAGGTAATCTCGCGCTGTGCAATGGTGCATTCGTTGGGCTATCTGCACCTAATGGTTTCACTTCTTATTTATGGTCAACTGGAGAGACTACAAAGCAGATTGTTGTTTCATCAGCAGGAAGTTATACTGTTCAAACGGGTAAT
The DNA here is from genome assembly GCA_043750455.1 of Bacteroidia bacterium. Lineage (GTDB taxonomy): Bacteria > Bacteroidota > Bacteroidia > Cytophagales > Cyclobacteriaceae > ELB16-189. The sequence continues at coordinate 3,666 of JAYVBN010000204.1, forward strand.
GCTTCCAACTGCCTAAGTGTTTCATCAGATCCTGTTGCTGTGACCTTGACTGGATCGAACTGTACTGTTTCGACTGCTTCACCTACAGCTACAAGTGCGAGCCGTTGCGGATCCGGTGCAGTATCACTAACGGCAAGCGGTGCAACTGGTGCACAGGAGTATCGCTGGTATGGTCTTCCAACTTCTGGAACATTGTTGTTTACTGGTTCACCGTTTACTACACCTGATCTGACAGGGAATACTTCTTTCTATGTTTCCATTTATGATCCCTCAACAGGTGAAAGCAATCGCGTTATTGCTAATGCAACCATCGTTAATCTCTCTAAGCCTGTTACCGATGTAACAGGGTCAATAGCTATTTGTGCCGGAGGAAGTACACTTATTTCTGCCCCTGCTGGCTTTGTCCAATACAAATGGTCAGATGGATCGACTAAACAACAACTGCAAGTTACCGCAGCGGGAAATTATTCAGTTCAAACGGGTGATGGCACGTGTTTAAGTGTTGCGTCTGATGTTGTAACGGTAACAGTTGAAACACCACCATCTAAGCCAACGATTACGACAACTGGCAACGCATCGTTATGTGGGGGAACTGTCATACTCACAGCCCCAGCAGGGCTTTCAAGTTATTTGTGGTCAACAGGAGAAACGACAGAACAAATTACGGTTTCAACAGCTGGCACCTATAGGCTAACCGTTACAAATGCCAGCGGGTGTGGCAGTGCCACCTCTGATCCATTTGTGGTAACTGGCGGGATAGCAAAACCTTCAGTTACTAGGGTAGGATCCACTACCTTTTGTGAAGGTCAAACGGCAACCTTAGTTGGTCCTGTTGGATTTAATTCTTACAAATGGTCTTCCGGTGAAACAACACAACAACTTACGGTCAGTGTTGCCGGCTCCTATTCACTTAAAGTTACAACTGCTGCTGGCTGCACCAGTGTTTCTTCAGATGCGATTGTTATAACAGTTGATGCGAAGCCTGCGAAGCCAACCATCACGGCATCTGGTGCCGTTACCTTTTGCGTTGGCCAACAGGTAAGTCTTAAAGGCCCTGATGGTTTTAATTACACCTGGTCTAACGGTGCCACTTCCCAAGCGATAGCAGTGAGCAAAACAAATAGTTACTCGCTTGTTGTTAGCAATTCGAATGGCTGTTTTAGTGCAGTCTCCGAGCCACTATTAGTAACGGCTAATATTTGTTCTACTAATCCTCCGGTGTTTGAGGATAAGGTAATTCGAACTTCTGTTAAAGCAAGAATAACGGAGAACATGGTCGGTTACTTCAGTGACAAAGACAATGACCTTGATTTTTCTTCCATCAAAATCATCACTTCACCTGCCAGCGGTGCCAGCGCGTTGCCTGATGCCAACAATAATCTGGTGCTGGATTATAGCGGATTACTTTTTGCGGGCGATGAAACCATCACTCTTCAAATATGTGACCTGGCCAAAAACTGTACCGAAGGGGATTTAGTGATCCGGGTATCAGGGGATATAGTTGTTTACAACGCCATCTCGCCAAATGGTGATGGGCTGAATGAGGCTTTGTATTTGGAATACATCGACCTGTTGGGTGAAACGAAGAAAAACCGCGTGCGGATTTTTAACCGTTGGGGTGATGTGGTGTATGAAGCAGAGGATTACAACAACACAACAATTGCCTTTAAAGGATTTGGAAAAAATGGTGAAGTACTACCTCCTGGAACGTACTTCTATCGCATGGATTTTAGCAGTGGCATACCTTTTAAAACGGGATACTTTTCCTTACGTAGATGATTATGAAAAAACTAATTCTCACTGCAACCTTGCTGGTAACTTACCTGGTAGGTGAATCGCAACAAGATCCGATTTACGCACAGTATCTCAATAATCCTGTCTTACTTAATCCAGCTTACACGGGCATTAACAATAAGTTAAATGCAGTAGTGGGTTATCGGAAGCAATGGGCAGGCTTCGATGGTAATCCCACCATGATTAACTTTAGCAGTCACATGTCGTTGTACCAAAACAAAGTAGGTGCAGGGTTAATGGTAATACAGGATAAAATTGGAGACACCCGAAGTACAGAAATAAACGCTATGTATTCCTACAAACTGGAATTCCGCGACTATGTTTTGTCATTTGGATTGTTGACGGGAATGGTGTCATTACAAAATGATCCGAATCAGGTTAATCCCCTGGATCAAAATGATCCTTCTTTTACTTTTACTAAAGAATCTAAATTCAATTTTGGCAGTGGACTAATGTTAAAGAGTGAACGAGTATTGTTGGGATTGTCTGTTCCTCATCTTATCCCATCAACCGTAGGCCAGGGCGGCCAACAGATGAATGTCTACGCCCGGCACCTATATCTTCTTGGTGCGTATGTCGTTTACCTGTCCGAGTATGTGCGTCTAAAACCTTCGGTACTTTTGAGAGCTACCGAAGGTTCGCCAATGTCAGCAGATCTCAACTTTAATCTGAACTTAGAGCAACGCTACACCCTGGGGGTGTTTACTCGTAACTTCAACACGTACGGAGCACTTGTTCAGATGAACATTAAAGATTACCGTCTTGGATATGTATTTGAGTTACCCTCTAATAATTCTTTAGGCGCCAATTTTACCACCCATGAAATAAGCCTCTCCATATCATTGGGGCCCCTATCCTATCATGATCGTGCTTTTAGTAATTTTTAATGAAAATCTGAGACCATCAGATTACTATGAAATCTGCAGGAATACTCAAGACAATGTTAAAATCTCCTTATTAATCTCCTTCACAAATCCAGGGCCGCTATAAATAAAGCCGGTGTAAATCTGAATAAGGTCTGCACCGGCTTTTAATTTTTCCAGTGCATCTTCCGGAGTCATGATACCGCCCACTCCAATGATGGGATAGCTCTTGCCAAGCTTTGACCGCAAGAATGAAATTACTTCATTGGAACGGTTTGATAATGGTTTGCCACTTAAACCTCCTGCCCCAATTTTTTCTATCGCCTCTTTATCAGTAATCAATCCTTCACGCGAAATGGTAGTATTCGTAGCAATCACACCATCCGTTTTTGTTTCCAGAAGTATTTCAACAATATCGGCTAGTTGACTTTCATTTAGATCAGGAGCAATCTTTAACAGAACAGGTTTAGATTTTTCTTGAGCTAAACTTAATGCCTTCACCTGCGACAATAGTTTTTTGAGTGGCTCCTTCTCCTGCAACTCGCGAAGGTTAGGTGTGTTGGGCGAACTTACATTCACCACAAAATAATCTACATATGGATATAAGGCTTCAAAACAAATCTTGTAATCTTCAAAAGCACTTTCGTTTGGCGTTGTTTTATTCTTACCAATGTTACCGCCAACGATTACTTTAACACTACCAGATGATTCTCTTTTCTTTAAACGTTCAACTGCAGCTACCACGCCCTCATTATTAAATCCCATTCGATTAATTACAGCCTGATCTTCCGGTAAGCGAAACAACCTGGGCTTTTCATTGCCTGGCTGCCCCTTTGGTGTAAGTGTACCTATCTCAATAAATCCAAAGCCAAAGCAGGCGAGTTCATCTATCAACCTGGCATCTTTATCAAAACCAGCAGCAAGGCCAACGGGATTAGGAAAATGTAAGCCCAGGATTGTTCTTTCTAAACGCTTGTCTTTAAGCGTGAAACTATTTCTTAGAGTAATATTCAAGCCTGGAATTTTACCGGCTACACTTAATAGCTTAAACGTTAAATGATGGATAGTTTCAGGATCGAAAAGAAAAAGGAAGGGGCGGATGAGAAATCGATACATGAATTACTTCTTCTTACTTTTTTTTGCCTTGGGTTTATTCGGAAACTTTCTAAATCCTGTGTCAACAGTTTGGTCAATTTGAGCAAGCAGGTTAGTTTCGGTAAAAGTAGTAACCGCATTTACCCGCCAGATAAGATTACCACCTCTGTCGTTTAGATCTATGATGAAACTTCCTTCATTGTAATCACGCATTGTAGCACCACTTGATTCTACTCCGGGTGTACCACCCAATGGACCCACATTGTAAACAGAAGAACGTTCCATGGAACCAATGATGTAGGACACGATCAAATGAGCGTTTGAGTCAATGCGTTGAAGGCCTCTTTCCGTAAGTTCGCGTTCGATGGCATCATTTGCAATCGCTCGAGTTTTGGCTTCATCAAAGATTCTCTTGTCTTTCGGTGTAATTATTTCCTGCTCGCCAAACTGATATGTTTTATAGGCCGACATATCTTTTTTCTTGTCGTACTCTACTTCAATGCTTTGTGCTTTAAGGTCAATCAGCGAGATGAATAATAAGAATATTAAAATTAATTTCATGCTGTAAAGATAGTCAAAATAGGCATTAAGACTTAGGCCGTGTTAAACACCTAATGCCCAAGGCATATCTAGCTTCTCGGATGGAAATCTTTAATCACCTGCTTGAGATAGTCACGGTCAAGGTGCGTGTAAATTTCAGTAGTGGTGATCGATTCATGCCCCAGCATTTCTTGCACCGCTCGTAGGTCTGCACCTCCCTCGATTAAGTGTGTAGCAAATGAATGACGAAAGGTATGTGGACTGATCGTTTTTTTTAATCCAATTTTAGCGGCAAGTCCTTTAATGATAAGAAATATCAAAACACGTGTTACTTTTTTTCCCCTGGGATTGAGAAATACATATCCCTCAAAACCTTTTTTAACAGCGATATGTACACGTATTTCTTCGATATAAATTTTTAAATATTTTAAAGCATCCCTGCCAATTGGAACCAGCCGTTCTTTATTCCCTTTGCCGATTACCCGCAAAAAACCAATATCAAAATAAACATGATCTATTTTTAACTCTACCAGTTCAGATACGCGCAACCCGGAGCTATATAAAGTTTCCAGCATGGCTCTGTTTCTTCCACCAGCAGGGGTAGAGAGATCAATTGCTTCTAATAATTTTTCGATTTCGAGATAGCTCAACGTATCCGGTAACTTGCGTCCAAGTTTGGGACCTTCCAATAAACTAGTGGGGTCTTTCTCAAGTAGCTCTTCAAACAACAAATATTTGTAAAACCCTTTTATGCCAGAAAGAATTCGAGCCTGGCTATGGGCGCTCATACCAAGTTCATTTACATATTGCACGAAACCCTGCAAATGTTTGTAAGAAAGTTGCATGGGGCTGAGCGTAGGGTGAGTCATCTCTACATATTGGCTTAGCTTCTCTACATCGCGCAAATACGCTTCAATAGAGTTGTCGGAAAGTGACCGCTCCAGTTTGAGGTAGCTTTTGAATTGCTTAATGTGAAAATCCCAGGTCAAAGTGCTGATGATTAGTCCTGCCATCTTATTCTCGCTAAAGCCTTCCGGAGGCAAGCCGACAAGCAGCACAAATGTGCAAATTATTTTAACTTGCTTTCCAGGAACCTTAATTTAGTCCATCATCTAATGCCAAAGATTTTTCAATAATAAATGGACGTAGTTGGCAATAGGTCAAAATATTTCGTTCCTACGGAACTTGTTTCAAAACGATAATTCTCGCGCTACCAATATTTAGCCTCTCTGAGGCTTCAGTCCCAACGGGCGCAATGGGGCATCTTCGAAAACAATTTCAAGTAAGTCCGGTGGACTTAAAAAAGCAATACCAATCCCTTCGGCTTGCGCTTGGAGTTGGTGAGCGTCAGTAAGCTCTTGCATTAAACGGCAAAGATTAATTTTTACAGGCTGCCACATTAAACTAAATTTACTAACTGTAGCCTCAACTGCAATCTGTTTAATCATGAAATTATGAAAGCTATCTCCCTTGATGCCTATGGCCCTCCGGAAGCATTGAAATTGGTTGAAATGCCCATGCCCAAGATTAAAGCCAATGAAGTTTTAATTAAAAATGTGGTTGCGTCCATTAATCCATACGATTGGATGGTTCGCAATGGCAGTATGTGGTTCATGGCAGGGTTTAAGTTTCCTAAAATTTTGGGTGGAGAAACAGCGGGGGTGGTGACCGAAGTTGGAAATGCCGTAAAGGAATTTAGAGTTGGTGATCGTGTTATTGTATTTCTGGGAAGAGCAGGGGGCTATGCCGAATATGTAGCCGTGCCGGAAAGCAAGGTAATAGCATTGCCGGATGGTGTGTCGTTTCGATATGGTGCCGCATTACCGATAGCAGCCACTACCGCTTTTGATGCATTGTATGAATTGGGAAAGATTAAACGTGGCCATCACGTATTGATTAATGGAGCATACGGTTCGGTTGGTTCATTTGCTGTACAGCTTGCGAAAGAGGCCGGGGCCCATGTTACTGCTGTGTGCAGCAGTGTAAACTTTGATGGCGTAAAGCAACTGGGTGCTGATGAAACGATCGACTATACAAAAACAAATTTCATAGAGAACGGGAAAAAGTATGACCTTATCTTCGATACACCCAGTGTGTTGAAATTTGGGGACGCAAAAAACTCATTGAAAGAAAACGGCATATTCATTACTACGTTGCCATCTCCTTTCGGAATGATCAATATGGTTCTGAATGCGGTGAGAAAGCAAAAGTTTAAAATTATTTTTGCGGACCCTACCAAGCTAAAAATAGTGAAGCTGGTGCAATGGGTAAGTGAAGGCAAGCTCAGCGTTATTATTGATCGGGAATACCCGCTGGATAAGATGACCGAAGCTCACCACCATAGCGAAACAAAACATGCAAAAGGGAAAATCATTATTAACTTTTGACGTAATAGCTTAAAAAATAAGAATTCCATCACCCACTATTACCTTGTTTGAAAGGCCCAAAAATAATCGATGGGTGATGGCATAATACCTGACCAGTCATTTGGTCAATTGTCCAACAAATCCTTCATGGTCCCAGCTGATTTTAAGATCGGTTACTTTGCCAGCATCGTTGAATCGGAAAATAAAAATGTGTTCAGTATCAAAATTTTTTTTCTTGCTTGTTATGCCAGCAAAATCTTTTTCCTGAGTTCCAAAAATAACAACCTGACAAGTGACCGTGTTGGTAGTTTCATCAAAGACCTGGTTCTTCACCGTATTATCAAGGTTGGGAAAAGCATCCATGATAGTGGCCCATAAGCCTTTACCTACTTCATGAATTTTTCCTTTGAACGAATCGCCAAGAGGCACAAAAGCAATTGTTCCGTTTGTATCGCAGAGTGAGAGCATACGGTCAAGATCCATATCTTGATAGGCAGAGAAAAATTCGATACAGGTTCCTTTTTTGCTGAGAGCATCAAGGCTCTCGTGTTGTTGGGTGGTGGTGGTTTTCATACGAGGAAAAATTAGGTTAGAATGAGAAGATATTGTTCCTTGATTTGACATTAATCAACGCGTGAATAGAATTCATCAATCGTGTATGCAGGATCGCCTTTCCATTCCATAAAACCTTTTTGGTGGAGCATCCCATTTTCAATTGTCATTTTAAATTTGAACGTCTTGCCTACCACATCGGAATCCCAACTGTAGTATTCAACTGTTTCCACATAGTCAGAACCTTTGATCGTATAGGTGCCACCCGCTGTGCCGGTAATCTTATTGGTACTCTTATCAAAACTAACAGCGGCCCAACGTGTGCCGGTAAATAGCTTATGGCTGATTTCATTTTCAGTTAGTGTTACCATAGGCTCTTTTCCGTATTGAGAGCGAATCGCTTTCCAGGCCCCTTTGAGTTGAATATCGGCAGGCGTTTCGCGATGGGCGGCAGCAACCACCAATAGGGCTACTCCAACAAGATAAAATAACTTTTTCATAGTGTTTGTGGGTTAACTGATTTTTTAAGATTTCATTTAGGGTAATTATACATGGCGACCTAAATAATACAGCATAATTTACGTATAGTTTCATTTGGCTTGCCCCACTCTTTCATTTGTTTTTTTACAACCAACTCTAATTC
>JAYVBN010000205.1:0-3792 GCA_043750455.1 Bacteroidia bacterium
TAAATTCCTTTGCCGCGATGGCCTTCCGCTATGTAAACAGATTGAATCCAAAGTACAGTGCCGTTGCGCCAGTCGCTCCACTCGTATGTGGTCATTAAACTTCCAACTACCACACCATTTTCTTCCGCCACATAATACTTTCCACGATTGATATCTGCGAAGAGGTTCTTTACTCCTACTGTTAAGATGTCCGTATCAAGAGTGACTTTCTCTGTTTCCCACGCCATCTTTTTTTGAAAATCAATGATGGCTGGAATGTCTTTAGCTGTTGCTTCTCGAATCATACTAGTGGGGCTTGGGCATTAGGAGTTAGGTCTTTGGTCTTAAGCATTAGGGTTTAGTGGTCGTGTGCGTTACCAATGCCAAAGCCTTAATACCTAATGCCTATTTACAGTGCTTGTTTAATATCGTTTAAAATATCCTTCGCTTCTTCAATCCCTACTGAAAGTCTCAGCAGTTTATCAGATATGCCAGCAGATACGAGTTCTGCTGCTGTTAGTTTAGCATGAGAAGTTTTTACCGGTGCGCTTATAGTGGTTTCCACTCCTCCCAAACTTACCGCCTTTTTGATAAGTCTTAATCGGTTCAAAAATTTATCCGGATTGCCCTTCACTTCAAAGGAAAGCATGCCGCCAAAGCCGCCCTTCATTTGCTTCTTTGCAATGCTATAACCAGGATGATCTTTTAAGCCTGGGTAATTCACTTTCCCTATTCCTTTTTCCTTTCCTAAAAGCCTTGCGATAGTCATCGCGTTTTTATTCTGTTGTTGCACACGAAGTACAATTGTTTTTAGACTGCGCTCCACCATGTACGATGTGTTGGCATCCAGGCTGCCACCAAAATGTTGGGCACTTGCTTTTATCTTAGCCGTTAACTTTTTTGATGACACCATTACACCACAGGCCAGGTCGCTGTGGCCGCCAATGTATTTTGTGCCGCTGTGCGTTACCACATCAATGCCAAAATCGATGGGGTTTTGATTAACAGGCGAAGCAAACGTATTGTCAATAATGGTGATAAGTTTATGCTTCTTTGCAATTTTAGCAACGGCTGCTATGTCTGTAATTTTAAGTAATGGATTAGAAGGTGTTTCGATATAGATCACCTTTGTGTTTTTACGGATAGCCAACTCCAGGTTTTTAGGATCGGCCGCATCCACCATATCATACTCAATTCCATAGCGGTTGAGTTCGTTAAGTGCTGCATGGTGAGTGCCCCCATATAGATCGCTCTGAAAAATAATATGATCGCCCACTTTCAGCAAGGCAAACATAGATGTCATAATCGCTGCCATACCTGAGCTGAACATCAAACCGTCTTCGGCATTTTCCAGAGCAGCTATTTTTGCAACGCATGCTTTTTGATTGGGAGTATTATAGTAGCGTGGATAGAGTACCTCAGCATCATAGTCATACGCTGATGAAGGATAGATGGGATTAACGATGCCGCCATACTGCGGATCGCCTGTCGAACCTGTATGTACACTGATGGTAAGTTTTGATTTTGACATCTCAATTGTTTTAAGTCGGCCAAATATAGGGGTATGCTTTTAAAGCGAAAAAAGAAGTTTGTCTAACTGTTACATTAAGAAACCGGAAGGTTTATGGTAAATGTTGATCCTTTTCCAGCTATAGAATTCACGCTTATCGCTCCTCCCAATTTCAAAGTTGCCTCGCGGGCAATGTAGAGACCCAACCCTGAACCACTTCCGTTTGCAGAGGCTTTGTAAAACATATTGAATAGTTTTTCCTGATGTTCGTTTGCAATGCCAAGGCCATTATCTCCGATCATTATCGATAATTCATTCTCATTTCTTTGCACCTTAATCTCAATGTGCCTTTGCTCCTTACTTTTATCGTGGTAGCGGATAGCATTTGAAATAACATTGTTCAACACCATCCTTAACCGGGTGGGGTCAGTGTTCAACTCCGCTGTTGGCTCCACGTTTACACGAAAATCAATCAACTCTACACCCTCCATAAATTTTAGTCCATCAATGGTTTCTTGTACGAGATGGTGAAGGTTAATCTTCTCCAGCATTACCTCCATTCGGGTGTTGCGTGCATAGTGAATAATGTCGGTGATAAACTTATCCAACACGCCTACTCTGCCTTTCATCATGGTCAGATAATTCTTTACTTCTTCCATTGCTTCGCTGGCAGTAGCAACTGTTATCAAGCCGGAAATAGAACTTAGTGGGGCGCGAAGATCGTGTGACGCACTGTAAACAAACCGATCCAACTCCTCATTCGTCTTTATCAATTGCAAATTTTGATTATTTATTCTCTCCTCATTTTCCTTCAGCGCAGTTTCACTGGTATAGTTGAGGCGAAGGACAAGGTAAAACATATAAACACAAATGATAATAAATGAGATAGAGTTGATTATAAAAAATAGTTGGGTCTCCTCTTGTGTAAAATGACGCTCGGTCAAGGGTGAATAATTTGAAAAATGACATGCAAAAAAAAGAGCAACGGAAAAAAGAAGAAAGAGAAAGCCAACGTATCGTTGCTCATAACCAAAAAGAACCAATGCTGCAAAGGCCGCACAACCCAGGTACATGTGCGATCCCGTCTGGCTTGGCTCACTGGAGGCAATTGCATAAATGATCAGATTGAAAGTGATCAACCCAAAAAATGCAGCCACCGTATGATATCCTTTCCTATTCAGACCAATAATGATTAGCGCAACAGTTAGTAGTACTACAAAAATGTATTGTGAGACATTCGTAATAATGGTGAGGGTAATTATCCAAAAAATAAGAGTGACGACAATCAATATGATCGAGAGATGATTGATCAGGTCAATCCGGTATTTTTGAGGTTTTTGTTTGATGCTGCCGAATGAGTTAGACATATGGTTTGGCCTGAGGTTAAAATGTGAACTTAAAATATTAAGACTTGTCTGACTACTGTTTGAAAGTAATTTTTCGGTAGCCAGGAGCTGCGTGACCATATGTGGCTACAACTTTTTAATGGGTAAGCCAGTGGTTTGGACTGAATGTACTATGGGAATAGGCTTGCTGGGCCATTGATTAAAAAAAATACTCGTCTCTAAACTTCCACCCCTCATTTCGTGTCAAGGGAATGTTTAAGGCGAAAGCCGATGGGGAAAATACCTTGAAAATACGGGGGAAACCCCGTTGCAGTAAAAGAATACCCTGATCATCTTGTGCAGGAGAGTGAATTAAAACGAACGGACTATGAACCGACAAATGACTTTCAATCAAAAGTTTTTGCTTCTACTAGGCATCCTTAAAAAGGATCAATGCTATTGCATGAAGCAATACAATGGTGAAAAATATTACTGCTACCGCCTGGAACACGGCAGATGGGAATCACATAAAGGCCCCTTCGAAACCAAACAAGAATGTCAGCCGCAAACAAAAGAGGATAGTATTACTGAACTTTTGCGAACAAGAGGTGAGCTGAATTATTAATGCTAACCAAAAAAAATTGACGTCATCGCGAGTATCTGTGAAGGAAGCGGGTGGGACGAAGCGATCCCCCAAATTAAAAGATTGCTTCGCCCTACCGCACAAATCCCACGCAGGTACTCGCAAAGACGTTTCATATTTTCGTGTAATGTCAATTTTGAATTGAATAGGCCTACGGGGAAAATACGGTATCAATCGGGGAAAATCCCGTTGCGCTGATATAGCCTGCTGATCATATTTGTGCAGGTTTATTGTTTATTATACATGGCGACCTAAATAATACAGCATAATTTACGTATAGTTTCATTTGGCTTGCCCCACTCTTTCATTTGTTTTTTTACAACCAACTCTAATTC
>JAYVBN010000206.1:0-4799 GCA_043750455.1 Bacteroidia bacterium
GTTCCTCCTTCTCTGCCTTCAAGTGTCACCTTGTGAAGTCCATGACGATAGGCGTTAAAGTTTGTACCTGATAATAATTTTCCGCCTAGCTTAAAGTCGATAAGGAAAGAAGCCACTATGCCTTTATAATTGAACGAGTTGGTAAATCCACCTACCCACTTAGGCAATGCACTTCCAAAGATGACATTGCTCGTAGTGAGCGGAAGTCCATCAGCACCAAAAACGATCTGACCTTTGTTATCAGGATTTATTGAACCATCGTCTCTCATATAACCATTACCTAATATCTGTCCCATTTCCTTCCCAACAATCTGCGCAACGCTACCATTGAAAACGTGATTACCAACAATAATTCTTTCTCCTTCCGTAGCTGTTAGCAAGCTTAGAACTTTGGTAATGTTGTACGCTCCATTAAAGGTGAAGTCCCATTGGAAATCATTCATTTTAAGGGGTACGATGTTAATCATCATTTCAAGTCCTTTGTTTTCACTTTGACCACTATTAATACGGGTGTTGGTAAAGCCAGAGGCATTTGAGATTTGAGCATTTACAATCTGATCAGAGGTAATTTTGCGGTAGGCTGCAAAATCAAATCCCAATCGTCCGTCAAACATTTTCAAATCCAAGCCAACTTCCGTTTCGGCAATACTCATTGGCTTGAGATTGGCGTTCGGCACTGTTGTACCAAAATTACCAACAGGGTTTCCTCCGAATGTTGCTGCAGCTGTACCATAAAACAGTTTGTCTGCATAAGGTGGTACATCCGTATCGCTACCCGCCTGAGCATAGGCAACTCTTAGTTTACCAAAATCCAACCAAGCTGGCATATCAAACGATTCTGAGAAAACGTAGCTTGCAGACACCGAAGGATATAAAATGCTTCTGTTTGCAGGAGACAAAGTTGAGAACCAGTCGTTACGTGCGGTAACATTTAAGTAGAGAAACTGCTTGTAGTTAACTTCAGCCGAACCATAAACCGAATTTACCTGTCTTTCTGAAAGATCGTAGAGAGGATCTTTTAATCTTCCGTTCTGTACCGTGTAAAGTCCTTTCACAACGAAGTCAGTTACCTGAACACTGTTTAGATCTGAACGTCTGTACATCTGATTTCCTCCTGCGGTTATATTAAGACCAAAATCACCGAAGCTTTTAGTGGCTGATAAGAGGAAGTCAACATTGGTCTCTCTAAAGGTACGTGCGTCTTGCGTAAACATGCCGTTTACAAAACCAGCTGTTGCTGAAGCTATTCCACCTTGATTTAGGTTATTCTTTCCGGTTGGAAAGTTTGTGTAGTCTTGGGAACGTGACCAGTAATCCTGACCTACGCGAACCTGAGCAAAGAGCCATTTGGTGAAATCGTATTTTGCTGAAAAATTTCCAAAAATCCGGTCTCTGCGGATGTTCTGTTTTACCTCAGATAATACCCAATATGGATTTGTTCGGTTTGTAAACCGTGAATAACTGTATTCACCACCTAATGTATTATACTGATTGTCTCGGAGGATATCATTCGGCATTGTATTTGCCATGGCATATAACGAGGTAGGTATCGAATTATCCTGTTCAGAAACAACAGGAGGATTTTTATTGTATTCGTTTGAGTAATTGATATTTCCCTTAACACTTAATTTGTCAGATAAATCATAGCCTAATCCAAGGTTGATGGTTTTTCTGGTGTAGGAATTATTAGGTGTAACACCATCGCTGGTCATATTAGCAACAGAAAGATTAATACCACCTTTTTCGGTTGAAGAAGCAATAGAAACGGTATTAGTAAGTGTTTGGCCATTCCTGTAAAAATCACTGATCCTATTGGGTTGTGCTTCATATGGTACCACAAGATTATTGTATAACACCTGAGTCATACCTGGTTTTATCCTGGGACCAAATGACCATTGGCCTGTTACCGGGTTAGCAGGTGCACCAGGTGAAGCTGGACCTACGCCATTTTCACCTTGACCAAATTCATATTGGTAGTCAGTAAAGTCCTGAACCTGGTCATTTGTATAATTCATATTGTAGGTTACTCCTATTCCCTTTTCTGTGCCTTTTGTTTTGGTTGTGATCATGATAACTCCATCCTTGGCGCGCGATCCATATAACGCAGAGGCCGCTGCACCTTTCAATACGGTCATGCTTTCTACGTCATCAGGGTTAATACTGGTTAAACCATCACCACCATCTGTGGTAGCACCACCACCTCTTGTGCCAATGGAATTATCACTGCCAGTATTCCCCGGGTTAGTTCCAAAGTTGGTATTGTCAATAGGAACCCCATTAATTACAATAAGAGGGTTATTCTGTCCATTAATTGATGATTGACCTCGGATACGGATTTTAGATGTTCCACCGGGGCCTGTGCCTAGTGACGAAATATTTACACCAGCGATTTTACCTTGCAGGGAATTCATCAGATTAGGTGTACGATTGATTGCGAATTGATCTGGGTTTATTTTTGAGGTCGCGTATCCCAAACTCTTTGTTGACCTTTCAATTCCCAAGGCTGTGACAACAACTTCTTCAAGTGCTTTCACATCCGGTGCCATAGAAAGATCAATCGTGGTTCTTGAACCAATACTGATTTCTTGTGAGAGATAACCAATGGCAGAAAAAATCAACACTGCATTTTCATCTTGTACAGATAAGGAGTACTTGCCATCAGCATCTGTTGATGTTCCAATAGTTGTTCCCTTCACTAAAACGTTAACACCTGGAAAGCCAGATCCATTTTCATCTATTACTTTTCCATTCACTACAATAGCAGGCTTAACCACTTCAGTCAATTTTAAAGAGGAAAGCAAATTATCTTCAAATACAAACGTAGGAGTGGATGGAAAAAAATTACTCGTTAGTTCAGGCAGCTTCGACAAGGAAGCAGTTTGTACCCTTTCTTCAGAAGGGGGAACGCTCTTCAATGAAATTACATAGAAAGCAGAGCCTGCCTTTTTATAATTAAGATCAGTGTCGGCCAGTAATTCATCAAGAGCTTCCTCAACTGTTGAAAAATTAGTAGTCGGTTTCTGAACGGTTTTGTTTTCAACCCATTCATCTTTGTAGGCAATAGAAACCTTAAATTTTTCTTCTAGCAATCCTAATCCGTTTTTCAAGGAATAGGATTCTAGCCGGAGCGCATCGGATGGTGAATGGTTATGCGTTGAGGCATACACTTCATCAAACTGAGGCAAAGCCTGATGATACATCAAGCAAAAAATGCCAATTAAAAAGTAGAACTTTCGCATCGTTGGTTATTGTTTTAGGTTAAGTATTGAATTTTTAGGGTTTGTCAGGGTTATTCTTTTAATATATAGCCGTCATTTTCTTTAATTACTTTTAGTTGAAATGCCATTGCCACTTGTGTTACAAAATTAGTAGCATCACCTATGGGCATAGATCCAGAAACAGTTTGTTTTAGAATTTTTTCAGATTCCACACTTATCTTAACTCCATAATTATCTTCTGCCATCCGTATCATTTCCTGTAATGAGGTTTGGTCAAGTATGATCTTCTTTTCCGTCCAGGCGGCATACACGTGAGGATCTACCACGCGCTTGCTATACTTATCTTTTTTATATTCTACTAATTCACCCGGCTTCATGAGAATCTTCTTTTCATTTTTCTCTACCGGAAAACTTAATGTTATTTGGCCTGTATTCAGTACAACTTTCGTTTCTACTTCGCGGTGGTACACATTAAATGTTGTTCCTAAAACCTCAACGGCTATGCCACCAGGAGTGATTACCTTAAAGGGCTGATGATCTTGTTTATGGATGACAGAAAAGTAGGCTTCACCATTCAACCAAATCTCACGAGCAGATAGCTGACCCCAGTTTTTGTTAAAGGTGAGTTGTGAATTGGCGTTGAGTATTACAGTTGAACTGTCGGGCAACAAGATAGTTTTCGTCTCACCGAATTGCGTTCTGTATTCAAATTGATCAGAACCTGGCATCAAGGACGAGACAATAAGGCCCAACACCAACACCGCTGCAGTCGCCCAATACCATTCTCTCTGTTTAGAAAATTTAGAAGTATTGGTTTTACTGTAAGCCTGATTGGCTTGGATCTTCCCCCACAATTCTGAAACATCGTCTTGAGACAGTGTGTAGCGCGGAAGTGTGAAGTTGTTAAGGATCTCTTTTGCCTCTTCAACTTCATCGGCTTTTCCGGGATGATTAAGTACCCACGATTTCCAAAAGTCATTTGTATTTTCATCAGGGCGAAAAACCCAGGACTGAAAATAATCGTCCTGAGCAAACTCCTTGACAGAGAAATTCTGATAGTTCTTCACCATTATTTTTTCACAATCGGTTGCATGATTGTGACCTGTAAGAGAAGGCAATCAGTTTTTTCTCATCATTTCTCCTAAAAATATTTCAATTATTATTAATGGATGCCCAAAATCGCCTAGAAAAAGGTTTTAATACTAGGGGATGTGCGGCTTTGCGACCTGCAATTTCTTGAGGAGTAGGTCGATTGTTTTTGAAACCAGATAATAGACGGAATCAATTTGTAACTCAGTGATCACTGCTTTTTCTTTAATAAGTACTAGTTATAAATTTCAGATAAATAACTTCCCGATGGCGGTGTAAACTAATTTTTGATCAAGGCTATTCCTGACGAGAACCAATGACTCTGGTGACAACATTTGCTTATTTTGACGGCATCGGAATCCGTTGCCTGCTCTTATTCTAGTTAAAAAAATGAAAGAGCTTCTTTTTAATAGCTACATTGAATACCTTGATTAAGTAGAGTACTTAAAGAATTGAAATTTATGCGAGTTTCTGTCATCCGAAAAAACGTGA
>JAYVBN010000207.1:0-2617 GCA_043750455.1 Bacteroidia bacterium
AAGCTGATTCAAAGTTCAAGATTGACTGTCGCTCTAACTTTGAATTTTGAACCTTGAATTTATTAGAGTATAGAAAAGTAAGATTAAATATTGAAACTATGTATAAGAATGTTCTTCAAAGTATCGATAACGTAGCCATCTGGCCAGTGATTTCATTTGTGATTTTCTTCTTGTTTTTTATCTGCCTCTTGTGGTATGTTTTTACAGCCGATAAAAAATTCATCGAACATATGGCAGGCTTGCCTACCGAGCAGGCAGGCCTGCCTACCGAAGATGGCAGTGTGACAAAAGATTCAACAATACCTCAAAAACAAAGTCTATGAAAAAAATGATTTTGATAAGTGGGAGTATGCTGATGGCCGCCAGCCTTTCAGCACAAGATAATGCTCCTAAAACCTTTATGGATGACCCCATCAATCATCCTATGTTTCCTCTGTTTATGATTACCTTTTTTGTTTTTGTGGTGGTCATACTGGTGGTGATCAGTGCCGTTATCTTATTGCGTGTACTTAATGTGATGGTGCAAAATGCTGCAATAGAAAATGCTGCCAGGTTAGGGATACCCTATGTTCCTCAACAATCCTGGTGGGAGAAATTCTGGTTCGACATAAATGCAATGAAGCCGATAGAGGAAGATAAAAACATTGTGTTGGATCATAATTATGACGGTATACGCGAATTGGATAACCACCTACCACCATGGTGGAAATGGTTATTCTACGCAACCATAGTTTGGGGAGTAGGTTACTTAATAGTATATCATCTTTCATATGCACTTCCATTGTCAGGACAAGAATATGAAAATGAGATCGCTGCTGCTGAAGAGCAAGCACGAATTCTTAAGGCATCACAGCCGGTAGCCGTGATTGATGAAAATACACTATCCTTTACAAGTGATGCTGATATCATTGCTAAAGGAAAAACGGTTTTCTTGAGCAATAACTGCGGATCGTGCCACCGCAATGACGGAGGTGGAAATATGGTGGGGCCTAATTTGGCTGACGAGTTTTGGCTGAATGGTGGTGAAATCAAGAGGATATTCCATACGATCGCTAATGGTAGAGTTGAAAAAGGTATGCCGGCCTGGGGCAAAGTGATGAGCCAACAGGACGTGCGCGATCTTACTTTCTTTGTAATGAGCCTTCAAGGAACGAACCCAAAAGATGCCAAGGCACCTCAGGGTGAGAGGTATGTTCCTCAAGAGACGACACCGGCATTGGATAGCACAAAAGTTCAGGCGGCCCTGATTAATAACTGACTGTAATAAAACAAAGGATTGCGCCATCGCGAGTGCCAGCGGGGGCAAGTGGGGGGGACGAAGCGATCCCCAAATGAGGAGATTGCTTCGCGCTATCGCACAAATCCTTAGCAGGTGCTCGCAAAGACGTTATGATATTAAGTGAGGTAAGTCAAATGGAAATACAGCCAGTACCTAATGAATTATATCGCTATGACGAGGAGTTTCGCGATACCATTGCCACGGTAGACGAGAAGGGCAAACGGATATGGCTATTTCCTAAAAAACCGGGAGGTAATCATCACAGGTGGAGAGTACTTGTTACAACGGTGTTGTTAAGTATATTCTTTGCGGGGTCTTTTATAACAATTGGAGGTCGACCGCTTTTACTGCTAAATATTTTTGAACGAAAGTTTGTGGTGTTTGGTCAGGTCTTCTGGCCGCAGGACTTTGTTTTGCTAGCGATCACACTGCTTACCCTCTTTGTTTTTGTTATACTGTTTACAGTAGTCTTTGGTAGGATATGGTGCGGGTGGATGTGCCCTCAAACATTATTTATGGAAATGGTTTTCCGTAAAATTGAATATTGGATTGAGGGTGATGCTCCAGCGCAACGGAGATTAAATGCTGGACCATGGACTCTTTCAAAGATTGGGAAGAAGACGCTAAAGCAAGCTATATTTATTTTTATCTCAGTGCTGATCGCACACACCGCTATGGCTTATCTGATTGGCATTGATCAGACATTTGAAATTGTTCATCACTCGCCCTCAGAAAATCCAGCCGGTTTTATCGGGCTTGTTGCTTTTGCAGGAATATTCTACGGAGTGTTTGCGAAATTTCGTGAGCAAGCGTGCATCGCAGTCTGCCCCTACGGACGACTACAAGGAGTGTTGTTAACCAAGGATTCCATTGTGGTAGCGTATGATTGGTTGCGTGGTGAGCCCCGTTCAAAAATAAAAAAGGCAGCTTCTCACGATGTTAAGACGGGTGATTGCATTGACTGTAAGTTATGCGTGCATGTTTGTCCAACTGGCATTGATATCCGTAACGGTACTCAACTGGAGTGTGTAAATTGCACCGCTTGTATAGATGCCTGCGATGAAGTCATGGTCAAGATCAATAAGCCTAAAGGCTTGATCCGATATGCTTCTTTTAATTCCATTCAGGATGGAGTGGCGAAACTACTCTCGCCTCGAGTCATTGGATACTCTATTGTTCTGTTAGCTTTAATCAGTCTATTGAGTTTTACATTACTCACACGATCGGATGTGGAGACCAATGTCTTTAAAGTTTCAGGTACTTTGTATCAGAAGACAGACGATGGTTTTATTACTAATCTATATAATGTCGAGTTTGTCAATAAAACATTTGAAGACC
>JAYVBN010000208.1:0-13312 GCA_043750455.1 Bacteroidia bacterium
ATTGAGCATCGGTCTCCGGATCGTCACCATCAAAAAGACTTTCAACTATATCAACACCTTCGGCTGCCAAAGCAATGTCAAATGTCTCCGCACCGGAGCACATCGCAAACAAATAGCCACCACCTGCGCAGAAACCTTTAATCTTTTTTGCAACATCCAGTTTCATCTTTGAAACTTTTGAATACCCAAGCCTCATCGCGTTCTCTTCCTGTAGTTTCGATTCAACGACAGATGATTCTCTCCTCATAAATCTTCCATGCTGTCCTGTGAAATCTTCGTGATGCAGGTGCAGCCAATCATACTTGACCAAGTCGTCTTTTAGAACTTCTTCATCATACAAAATCGTATAAGGGATTTCGGCATAATTCAGAACGGTGATCACTGCATCGGTTTCATCTTGTATCAATTCATTTTTGATAGAGTATACTGCAATCCTCGGAGCTGTCTGCAATTTTACTATTTCCATGTTGACTTCCGGCTTGGAAATGTCTGTGAGAATGGAATTAACCGTTGCTGCAGATACTACTTCAAACGAAATGCCTCTTACCACGCACTCATTCTCAATCTGGGTGGAATAGTCTACTAAAAAACTACCTCCACGATAATTTAATAACCAATCAACTTCATAATCCTTTTGCAAAATAAAATAGGCCATACCGTAAGCTTTCAAGTGATTCTTTTGGCTATCGTCCATAGGGATGAGGATGGAATTGGAGCGACCAATCGCAAAGGAGAAAACGAAGAGCAGTATGAAAACACATTTCAACATAGTCCAGCGGGTTGATACTATTAAAACTACAAAATTTTATAAAGGACTAATCTATTAATTACTCTTCCACAAAATTTAAATCCTTACCAAATGTCTCTTCCATTTTCCAGGCAGCTATTATGGCAATTGACATAAGAATAACCCCAGTTACCCATCCGCCTGTAACATAGCTATCAAAAAGATTGCGCATGAATTTGAATAATACAATGATCAGTGGCAAAGCCCCCCGCACCACGTTGGGGATACTAATGGCAGCCGTTGCGCGGAGATTTGTACCAAATTGTTCGGCACTCATGGTGATATAGACCACTGTGAATCCTGTACCGTATCCAAGTCCCGCACAGATCAGATAAAATGTTGTAGCGCTTCCCCCATCCTGTAAAAAGAACAATGTTGTAAATAAAATAGTGATGCCATAAAAAATGAACAATGCTTTCTTTCTGCTTTTCAGTCGTTGACTTAATAGCCCAACCGAGAGATCGCCAAAGGCAATGGCCATGTACAGCATCATGATAGCCTTTCCAGGATCAATGCCTTCAATACCAAAGGCAACACCGAACTGATCTGAAAACGTTACAAGTACACCAATGATGTACCATGCCGGCAATCCAATGAGGATACATCGCAGATAGCGAACAAATCTTTCTTTGTTGTTGAAGAACATAAAGTAGTTGCCCCGCTGAACCGCAGTGGTTTTGATTTGCGTGTACAGGTTGCTTTCGCTTACACTCACGCGAAGCACTAACAACACTAATCCTAGTCCGCCACCTATGTAGTAGCACATGCGCCAGGTAAAAAACTCTTTCATGAAAAAAGCGGTTACCGCACCAAGTATTCCAAAAGACGCTACCATCGCGGCTGCAATTCCTCTTTTTTCCTTCGGAAGGAGTTCACTCACTAATGTAATGCCAGCACCTAGCTCTCCCGCCAAACCAACGCCTGCAATAAATCGCAACACCGCATATTGGGTAGTATTGACTACCATTCCATTGAGAATATTAGCAATGGAATACAGCAAGATAGAGCCAAACAATACGCTTAGCCTTCCTTTCTTATCGCCAATGATGCCCCATAAAATTCCACCGATCAGCAGACCAATCATTTGAACGCTGATGATGAATTCACCTTGCGATAAAACTTCTTCTGGTGAAAGGCCGAGATCAGTCAGACTTGGCTTGCGCACAATGCCGAAAAGCAACAGATCATAGACATCAACAAAAAATCCAAGCGCACTTACGATAACGGCAAGTTGAAAGAGACTGGTGTTTTTTTGTTGCATAGTTTTTTTACCACTAAGATCAAAAGAGGGTTCACAAGGACACAAGGTAATTTTCTTTGTATGCTTTGTGCAAAACTTTGTGAACTTTGTGGTTAAAGGGACTTGTGCGTATAGGGGTTAGCCTAAATCAACTTCGCATTCTCCGGATCCCAATTGATCACCTTCTTTTCGAAATAACTTTTGTTGGTACAAAGTGCCGGACCAGCTGCCCGCATGCCAAACAATGCATCTTCTACAATAGGTTTTGCTTCGCGAATGCCCGCATAAAAATTTGAATGGTGATCAAAGTTCGTGTCATAGCCCTGGGGTGCTTTGAATTCCATTTCAGGCTCTACGATCTCCGGCCTTGATTGAGGATATTTCGCCTTGTACCATTTTTCGTATTCCTTCTGCTGTGCCTCGGTAAATGTTGAGAAAGAATCCCAACCACCATAGCCGGGGCTCTTAGACGTTTTGTTGCGTTGCACTTTTACAGAATTCCATCCTAACGTGATCACCCCATCGGTTCCAACAAATCGCAACAACTCACTGCCTTTGTTTCCATCACAAAAATTAACGCGCATCTGCAGATTAAAAGCCGGATGCTTATCGGTAGCTGGATAATCATGAACACTAGTGATGATATCCGGTACATCTCGTCCATCTTTCCAATAGCGCAGACCACCAGAGGCATAAATTCGATTAGGGCCATGTGAGCCCGTCACTACATGAAAGCCGGTGAACAAGTGAACAAATAAATCACCTGCTATGCCAGTACCGTAATCCTGATAATTCCTCCACCTGAAAAACCGAACTGGATCATAGGCCACCTTAGGTGCGCTGCCAAGAAAGTTGTCCCAATCTACTGTGCCTGCATTGGCATCTGTTGGAATAGAATATTGCCACGCACCATTTCCGCCTTGTCTGTCATTCCACGCTTCAAGCAAAACCAAGTCACCTATTATTTTGGAATCAAAAATTTCACGTGCCTTAGCCGTTACAATGGAGCTTGCCCGCTGGCTTCCCACCTGAAAAACTTTACCTGTTTTCTTTTGAGTGGCGATTACCTCTGCCCCCTGTTCAAGTTTGTGTACCATCGGCTTTTCACAATACACGTGTTTGCCTTTGTTCATCGCTTCGATGGAAATCTTATCATGCCAATGATCGGAGGTAGCAATGATGATGGCATCAATATCTTTTCGATCGAGCAGTTCTTTATAATTCTTTGTGGTAAAAATATCATTGCCATGCACTTCTTTTGCATGATCCAATCTTCCTGTATAGAGATCACACACGCCTACCAGTTTTACACCAGGTATCTTCATGGAGGTGCTCAAATTATTGAAGCCCATTATGCCCATGCCGATGACGCCAATATTCACCTGATCATTCGGGCCATACGACTTTTTCTCTGGCTGTTTCCATTCAATTATTTCGGATGCTGACTTATGATTTGAAAGTAAAAGAGAGGGTGCTGCAGTTGATGCCAATGCTGTACCCATTGCCTTTTTAATAAAGCTTCTCCGGCTTGATTTTGAAGTTGACATAGTGGTGTGGTTTAAGTGGGATAAGGTAGAATAAAAAGCAGAATTACTAAACCGTTAATACAACAGGCGGCTTGTGGGCAAAAAGTACAATCAGAAGGTTTTGACTGGTTTACAGAAGTCTAATTCGCTCTCTTTATCCCCCATTTAGGGCATTTACAGTCGTAAAATCCATAAATGCACCTCATTTACAGAGGCCATTTTTCGGCAATCTTGCCTCAAATATTACTTCAATTTTGTCTTTTCATGAATAGCATGGTTTTCGCTTGAACCTCAGGGTATTTATTTGCGTTATTTGTATTGACAACAACCACTAATTGTATGTTACAATCACCAAAGTTAGCCATTCTTCAAAGTTTGGATGCAATGGACAAGGTGCAAATGGAAGAGGTGCTCATGTACATTAAAGGCATCCTCAGCCAGTCTGGACAAAAGTTAGACCCGAAGGCTTTTAAGAAAGAGGCCATGAAGGAAATACGCCAGGCATTGCGCAAGAGCAAGAAGGGTCTGCAACTAGCAGCCTGATTTGTCCAACCTTATTTTTTGAAGGTACTTCTGTACCTGATGGATTCTTTACCCCTTTTGAGTTCATATTACCCATAGGTTACCTTGATGTTAAAGGATAAATCAGGCATTAAGACTTCGGCATTATTAACCCAACAGATTGTAGTTGATGAGATAATGCCTTGGACCAAATGGACAAGACCCAAAACCTAGTTAGTTGTACTTGACATAATTCTCCCACTTCTCCATCACTTCTTTAAAGTCAGCAGGCAGCTCTGAATCAAACTGAATGAATTTCTTTGTGGCGGGATGAATGAATCCCAGCGTCTTCGCATGAAGTGCCTGTCGTGGAATGATCTTAAAACAATTATCGACAAACTGTTTGTACTTACTAAAGATCGTTCCTTTCAATGCTTCATTGCCACCATACATGGCATCATTAAACAGAGGATGACCAATGTATTTCATATGGGCTCTTATCTGATGTGTGCGGCCTGTTTCCAGTTTACATTCGATGAGGGAAACATAACGCAAGTCTTGCAAAAGTTTATAATGCGTGATGGCATGTCTCCCAAAATCTCCTTTCGGGAAAGCTGTTGTTATCCTTCTGTCCTTTAGACTACGTCCAACATTTACGTTAATAGTTCCTTGTGGCGGATCGGGCAATCCCCAGACAATAGCATTATACGTGCGCTCAATGCTATGATCAAAAAACTGTTTGGCCAAGCCAATCATAGCCACTTCCGATTTTGCAATCACCAATAGCCCTGATGTGTCTTTATCGATACGATGCACTAACCCAGGTCTTCCTTCGTTGCCTTTCATTTGCGGAAGGTTTTGAAAATGATAGGTAAGTGCATTCACCAACGTGCCCCTCCAGTTTTGATACGCAGGATGAACGACCATACCGGCTGGTTTGTTGATCACCATCAAGTGCTCATCTTCAAATACAATAGTGAGAGGAATATTCTCTGGCTTAACATCTGTATCGCGCGGTGGCTCTGGCATGGCCACAACAACCACATCGTTGGGATGGACTTTATAACTGGGTTTGATCACTAGATCATTCACCTTCACAAAGCCTTCGTGAATGCCTGCCTGAATTTTAGTGCGCGTTACATTGGGCAACCGATCCATCAAAAACTTATCAATGCGGATAAGACTTTGGCCTGCATCGGCTATAATGCGATGATGCTCGAAGAGTTCGTCATCCTGTTCATCAATAAAATCTTCTTCGGTACTCATCTAGTTTTTTTGAATCATCAATAAACTAAAAGTGTCCGGCACCTTGCGATGCAGGACACGTCAGTAATCATTTTTTAAGATCAGAATTTTACTTCTGGTGCTTTTTCAGAACCTTCTGCTGCTTCGAAGAATGCCTTTTCTTTATAGCCACCAATCATCGCCACCAGGTTTCCAGGGAAACCAATAACAGCCAGGTTATAAGTTCCAACGGATTCATTAAATCGCTTACGCGAAACTGAAATTCTGTTTTCTGTTCCTTCTAACTGCGCCTGTAAATCGAGGAAGTTCTGATTCGCTTTTAGTTCAGGATAGCTTTCAGAGATCACCATCAATCGACCAAGAGCAGAGCTAATTCCACTTTGTGCCTGTTGAAACTCCTGAAGTTTTTCTGGGGTAAGATTAGATGGGTCAACTTTTATCTGAGTTGCACTTGCACGGGCTTGAATAACATCAGTAAGTGTTTTTTGCTCGAAGTTGGCATATCCCTTTACTGTATTGACCAGGTTAGGGATCAAATCAGACCTACGTTGATAGTCAGATTCAACATCTCCCCAAGTTTTTTTCACTTCCTGATCCTTGCCCACAATGCCATTATACTTACTCACGGCCCATAGCACCACAATTCCAAGAATAATCCAGGGTATAAATTTTTTAAAGCTTCCCATAATAAAATGTTTGTTTATGCGCAAAGGTAAAACCAAAGCTGCGGATCGCCAAAGTTTCTTTTGACCACAAAGGCATGATCGATGCCTTTAGCTTATTGTTTATAATTCTTACAGATCCGAAGTCGCATTCCGAATCTGTAAAAAAAATCCCTAAAATCAGTCTGATTTTAGGGATTTTGAAAAATCAATACACCAAGCTTTTCGCTTTCAAGAACTCAGCAATTTGAATTGCATTGGTAGCCGCTCCCTTTCTTAGGTTATCAGACACAATCCACATGTTTAATGTTCTTGGCTGCGATTCATCTCTACGCATGCGGCCTACAAATACTTCGTCCTTTCCGTGTGAGTTAATTGGCATTGGATAGATGTTATTCTTCACATCATCCTGAACAATTACGCCTGGAGTGTTTTCTAAAATCTGGCGGACTTCTTTCAAATCAAAGTCATTGTAAAATTCAACGTTCACTGCTTCAGAGTGTCCACCAATAGTTGGCACGCGAACAGTAGTAGCGGTTACGCCAATGCTTTGATCCCCAAGAATTTTTCTTGTCTCATGCACCATTTTCATTTCCTCCTTGGTGTAACCATTGTCCGTGAATACATCAATGTGCGGAAGGGCATTCATATCAATCGGATGAGGATAGACTTTAGGCCCGTCAATTCCTTTGCGTTCGTTCATCAATTGCACTACTGCTTCTTTTCCTGTTCCTGTTACCGACTGATAGGTAGAAACTACAATACGCTTGAGCTTATATTTATAATGCAAAGGTGCAAGCGCCATCACCATTTGAATAGTTGAACAATTTGGGTTGGCTATGATGCGGTCTTCCGGCTTTAACTCGCTTCCATTGATTTCTGGAACCACCAATTTTTTAGTAGGATCCATTCTCCATGCGGAGGAGTTATCAATCACCGTAGTGCCCATCTCGGCAAAGCGTGGTGCCCACTCCATAGAGGTGCCACCACCCGCAGAAAATATGGCAATATCCGGAGCAAGCTTAACCGCCTCCTCCATACTTTTAATCGTGTATGGCTTACCCTTATACTTTATTTCTTTACCAACATTTTTGCTGGACGCCACTAAGTACAATTCATCAAACTGAAAATTCCTTTCTTCGAGTACTTTCAAAATCTCTTGGCCCACCAGGCCCGTTGCGCCTACTACTGCTAATTTCATTGTGTTTTAAATTTTTAGAATATCAAAAATAGTATATTCGAAAACATCATGAGAAAGTTTTTTCCGCTTGTGCCCCTTTTTTTTATTGCTAACGTTTGTGTGGCTCAACTCACCGATGGCTTTTCGGACGGTAACTTCACCTCCAACCCGGTTTGGTCGGGCTCCAACTCTCATTTTATGGTGAATGTTGGTCAGTTGCAATTGAATAATACAGCACCTGTTGCATCTAACGTATCTTATTTAACCACTCAATACAGCATCCCAGATTTATCACAGTTTGATATTGAATGGCAAGTGTATATGAAAACGCAAACATTTGCCCCCTCTGGTAATAACTTTGGAAGGGTCTATCTAGTCAGTGATAAAGCTGATCTTACTCAACCGCTTAAAGGTTATTACTTACAGTTTGGTGAGGCTGGTTCAGCCGATGCTATAGAGTTATTTCGTCAATCCGGCACAACAAGGATTTCTGTTTGCCGCGCTACCAATGGATTAATTGCATCATCCTTCACAGTGCGTATTAAAGTTTTGCGAAACAGCCAAGGTAGCTGGCAACTCTTTGCTGACTATAGCGGGGGGAACACTTTTGTTTTGGAGGCATCGGGAACAGATGCTACGCACAACACCTCTTCCTTTACTGGAATTGAATGTGTTTACACCCTGACAAATGCAGCTAAATTCTTCTACGATGATTTTTTGATCGTCAGTACACCTATTCCTGATACCACTCCTCCAACACTGCAAAGTGTTTCGGTTGTTAACGGTTCAACATTGGATTTACTTTTTTCGGAATCACTTGACCCAATAATTTCTAATACTGCCTCCAACTATTCAATTGATCAAAATATAGGAATCCCTTCAGCCGCAACACTCCAAAACGATAATAAAACTGTTAGACTTTCATTTACTAATTCATTTAAGAATGGCTATCAACATGAGCTTTCAGTGTCGGGTATAAAAGATATTGCAGGTAATGAGATGACTTCCCTCGCGCAAAGCTTTTTATATTTTGTGCCAACACCAGCGCAAGCCAAAGACATTATCATCAATGAATTTCTTCCTGATCCTAGTCCTGTTATTGGCTTGCCCGACCAGGAGTTCATTGAAATTTATAACCGAAGCAATGCTCCGTTTGACCTTGCTGGTTGGAAATTAACCGATCGAAGTTCAACTGCGACTCTACCAAGTCAGATCATATTGCCACAGGAATATTGGATCATTACTACTTCTTCAGCCGCTGCAGTGTTTACCCCTATTGGCAAAACACTAGGAGTTCCTAATTTTCCAACACTAAATAACACTGGTGATAAAATTATTCTGCTTGATCCAACTGGTTTGAAAGTGGATTCACTCAAATATAATTTGAAATGGTATAATGATGAAGACAAACAGCAAGGCGGATGGACTCTTGAATTACTGAATTCAGACACACTTCGATACGATTCCGCAAATTGGCTTGCTTCCCTTGACGTAACTGGAGGAACACCCGGGAAACAAAACTCTCAATTCGGAAATAAGTTCGATCAGACTTCTCCACTATGGGTTGGCATTTCCACAGTTAACGATCATCAACTAGAGCTTGTGATCAATGAAGCACTTGACTTAGCCACCGTTCAAAATTTGAGCAACTTTTCTAGCGATCTGTATGGAAATCCCACATCAGCAACTCTCTCGGCTAATAAAAAAATCATTAGGCTCTCGTTTCCAAATTCATTTGCAAATGGAATAAGCAACACGCTAAAGGTTTCCGGTTTAATTGATCTGTCCGGTAATTTAATTGTTCCTTCAACTAAAGACTTTCTTTATTTCCAACCATCACCAATTCATCCAAAAGATATTATCATCAACGAATTTATGGCCGACCCTACACCTATTGTTGGCCTTCCTGAAGCAGAGTACATTGAACTATTTAATCGCTCGTTAAATCCAATTGACCTTAACAACTGGAGTTTACTGGATGGATCTACCAGTTCATCGTTTCCCGGTAAAATCATCCAACCAAATGAATACTGGATTGTAGTTTCTTCTTCTGCGGCCCAACAATTTGCAGGATTTGGCAATGTGATCAGCCTTTCGGGATTTCCTTCCTTCAACAATGGTGGAGATAAAATTCTGCTATTCGATCCGGCAGGACAAATGATAGATTCGCTTACGTATAGTTTGAAATGGTTTAATGATACCGATAAGCAGCAAGGTGGTTGGTCACTTGAATTATTAAATTCAGATACCCTTCGGTATGATTCTGCCAACTGGCTTCCTGCTCTTGATGCAACAGGTGGAACGCCAGGAAAACAAAATTCTCAGTTTGGAAATAAATTTGATAAGGCAGCTCCTATTTTGATTAGTCTATCAGTGATCAATCAGAATAAGCTTCAGCTTCGTTTCAATGAGCAGCTTAACCTCGCTTCGACACAACCTATTTCCAATTACACAGTCAACAATCAAACAGGAAATCCCCTAAGTGCTGTAGTGGCAACTGATATAAGAACAATTACACTAACATTTCAAGGTGCATTTAAAAATGGGGTGACCTATTCCTTAAACATCACGAATATTTCGGATTTATCTGGCAACGCAATTCAAAACATTCAAAAAGAATTCTTGTACTTCATTCCTCAGCCCGTAAATGCTAAAGATCTTATTATCACAGAAATTATGGCTGATCCATCTCCGGTTGTTGGATTGCCGGAAGCGGAATACATAGAAATCTATAATCGCTCGGCAAATGCAATTGACCTGCTGAATTGGACATTGAGTGACGGAGGTTCCGGAGCGAAATTCCCATCCAAAATTATTCAGCCCAACGAATATTGGATCGTTCATTCATCAGCCTCCACTCAATTCAATTCCTATAAAAATAGAATCGCATTACCTTCTTTTCCATCGCTTAACAACAGTAGCGATTCCATCGTACTTAAAAGTCCCGCGTCATTTACCATTGATTCAGTTGCTTATTCTACTTCCTGGTATCGCAATTCAGAAAAAGAAGAAGGAGGCTGGTCGCTGGAATTAATTGATCCTCAAAATAGCTGTGGCGAAGAAAATAATTGGACTGCCTCTGAAGATGTAGCCGGTGGAAGTCCAGGAAAACAAAATTCAGTCAATGCTAATAAGCCTGATCTGGTAGGACCGAAGTTGCTAACTGTTGTTGTCCTTCAACACAATCAACTGCTTTTGAAATTTGATGAAAAGCTAGAAAAGCAAATTTCACCTACATATTTTACATTAACCCCTGATGTTGCCGTTACTGAAGTCATATTTGAAGACAAGGCCTTACGGGAAATAAAACTTGATCTGGTACAAGAACTTTCCAGCAGACAGTTGTACTCCATTCGTGTCAGAGAGCTTAGCGACTGCAACAAAAATTCAATTCAGGAAGAATTTAATACACTATCATTCGCTTTACCGGAAGCTGGTGATAGCCTGGACATTCTTGTTAACGAGATTCTATTTAATCCACGACCAAATGGAATAGATTTCGTAGAGCTGTATAATAACTCACCTAAATACGTTAATCTAAAAAACTGGAAGTTGGCAAACATTGAAAATGGAATTCTCAAAAATCATAAAGAGATTAGTTCAGAAAATTTTATTCTTTCACCTTCTACTCATCTGGCCTTAACAGAAGATGCTGAAAACGTAAAGAATAATTACCCCAATAATTTAGCGGGCAATTTTTTGAAAGTTAGTATACCTTCCTTCCCTGATGATGAAGGATCGGTCGCAATTGTGAGTGATGATGGTATAATCATTGATCAATTTTTATACTCTAAAAATTTTCACTCTTCACTGCTTAAAGATGACGAAGGTGTTTCTCTCGAACGGATTTCTTTTCAGCAATCCACCCAGGATAATTGGCAATCAGCCAGTTCAATTTCAGGATTTGCAACACCAGGGTATTTAAATTCCAATGCCCGGCCAGAAACAGCAATTGATGAGAGCAGCGTGCTAATCGAACCTGAAATTTTTAGTTCAACTTCAGGTCAATTTGCTAAAATTAACTTTCGCTTTGACCAAAGTAGTTTTTCGGCTAACGTAAAAATCTTTGATCAACAAGGTCGCCTCATTAAAACCATCGCTAATAACGAAACGCTAAGCAATGAAGGATTCTATATCTGGAATGGCGACCGCGAAGATGGCAGCAAAGCCCGGTTTGGATATTATGTGGTGTGGTTTGAAGTTTTTGATCCCAACGGATTTATAAAAACATTTAGAAAGCGAGTGGTTGTGGCAGGGGATTAGTTTTTCAAATTTCATTCTTGTTAAAATGGATTTCCATGAGTCTTACTAATCAAAAAGTTAGCAACCGGTTTTGCATACAGCGCCAAATTCACAGCAAAATTAGAAGTCCATTCGCTTCCAAAAAGCCGTTGAATCTGTCGGCCTGTCCAAAGTCTTTGACCAAACTGATTTTGCCAGGCTCTGCTGTAGTCATCTTCTAAGAGAGCTCGTCCATAATTTTCTTCTTTGCAAAACCTGATCACTAATTCACTCAAAATTTTAGAAGCATGAATGGCCATGGCCATGCCATTGCCGCAGAGTGGCGTAATCATTCCTGCTGCATCGCCCGCCATCAGGATGTGATCTTCTACAGGCATTTTTGTTTCGAACGAGATTTCATTTATCGTTTCAGGTTTTTCAAAAAGAAAGTCTGAATTGTGAAAAATGGATTTTAAGAATGGGTTTCGAAAGAGTATCTGCGCCTCCATGTCTTTAATGGATCGATGCTTTTTCAAATTATCGTTGTGCGATAAGTAACACAAATTAGTTTTACCATCCTCTACATTGCTGATGCCACAATAACCTCCTCTAAAATTATGCAAAGCAATCAGGTCTTGCGGATGCTTTGTAAGAATATGATACTTCACACCCAGATAGGGTGAACGTTTTTTAACAAAACCTCTTTTCAACTGCACATCCAACTTTGATCGTTTGCCAAATGATCCGACCACGACATCAGCATTAAATTTTTTTCCTGCTGCCTGTAGTTCGAAATTGCCTTCATTAAAACTTACGTATTCAACTTCAGTATTCTGATGAAAGATTACTCCCTCGCTCGTTGCCCTTTCAAATAGAAATTGATCAAAACTATAACGGCTTATTCCAAAGCCACCCATATCCAAGGGTAGAGTAACCGATTTTCCGTTAACTGATGTTAGCCGCAACCGCTTGATGACAGGCGGGTTGAATCTATCAGGATAAATTGATAGTGACTTTAGGAAAGATTGAGTTTCTAACGAAATATACTCACCGCAAACACGATGGAAGGGATAGCTTTTCTTTTCAAAAATCTCCACAGCAATTCCCGCCCGCACTAATTGCAAACTGGTGATCAACCCAGATAACCCACCTCCAATAATGCTTACTTTTTTCAATTCACGAAGTAAAATTTACACTCTATATATTTTACACCTCACCCGTTTGCAGGGATATGGCATGTCTTTTTAGTAAACATGTTGATCGATTGTTTACAGAATGGAGTCAAATCAGATGTAATTAACGTTTCTAAAAATACAGTTTACAAAAGGTTACCTCAAAGTAAACTTTTTTATAAAAAGTTAGTTCTAATATAGTTGGATATGGAGGAAGTTAAAGCATTAGCGCCTGAGAAATTAAAGGTTTTGGTTGTGGGGAACAATCCCATTGAGCTAGGACGCGTATTCGACACTCTTCATAAAATACGTGATACGGGAATTATCACTGAAATCGCTTTTGACCTGAAGTCCATTTTGGAAAGGCTAATACATTTCAGTCCTAATTTTATTCTAATTGATGATAACATCGGGAAACTGGAATTAAAGGTTGCTGTGGAAGCTCTCCATCATGAACGCAAAACAAAAAATATTCCCATCACTATTTTGAAAAGTTCAAATTATCACGAAGCCATAAACACAGGGGTTTTGAACTATGTTTTAAAAGAAAGCCTGACGGGCGAATCGTTGCACACAGCATTAAAAAACTCCCTAAAGTTTAAGAAGACGCAGCTTTATTTATCCAGAGCCTATAAAAAAAGAAAAGGCCAGATGATGAGACTGATTCGAAAGGCAGATTCTTTCTAAATCGGATTCTCGAGCAAGAATTGTCTTTTAACTATTTTACCGTCTCGCTCAATTTCAAGTGAAATTTTTTTTCCGGGCTTTGAATTGAGGA
>JAYVBN010000209.1:0-2155 GCA_043750455.1 Bacteroidia bacterium
CGGGTAAGCCTCCAGAAACTCAATTCACTGCTGATCCATCTTATGTTGGGCAAATACTACCAACAATTGTAAAAAGCGGCCCTGATTATTTTATGCAAACCAACGGCCTTGTTTCTGATAAGTATTTGATTCGCTATACCTATCGCAACGCCTTTGATGCTATTACATTTAAATTAACCCCTGTGAAGATTTTCGCAAGTCCTATAGCCGATTTTACTTCCTCTAATAATTGCATTATTAGTGATGTAGTCTTTACAGATACCTCTATTATTAATCCAACACCATTCCCAACCAGTATCGCAAGTTGGCAGTGGAGTTTTGGTGATGCGACTGCAAGCACATTGCAAAATCCAAGTAAACGATATGCGATTTCAAGCACCTATGCAGTGGGTGTCAAAGTAACTACGCTTCAAGGCTGTACGAATACAAGTCCAACCAAGCCAGTACGGGTAGGAGACGTTCCGATTGTAGACTTTAATTGGTCTGCTATATGCAATCAGGACTTCACAGTATTTAGTGACCTAACTAATCCGGGCTCGATCAGTACTATTCAAACCTATAACTGGGATTTTGGAGATGGCTCTTCCCCAATTCTTAATGGGCCTAATGGTTCTAGTGTTCCGCCTGGCACTCATGGCGGTGCAACCATTGGCACGTACAAACAGCCACAACACAAATATTCAGCCTTCAACACTTACAATGCAAGATTGACGGTAACAACTAATGATGGTTGTAGTAATTCATTAATTAAAAAGGTATTTATCTTACCTTATAGTACTGTGCAGCCCAATGCCTCACTGGCCTATCAACAGAATTTTGAGGCAAGCACAGGTGGATGGATTCCGGAAGCTGGATTACAGTACAATGTTAATCCTACCATTAAAGTGCCAAGTGACACTAGCTGGATTTACGGCTTGCCGACCGGCTCAACAATTAACACAGCGGCTTCAGGAACGAAAGCCTGGTGGACAGGAAAAAACAATAAGACCTATTACTCCTTGGAAAATTCATGGGTGAATGGTCCATGTTTTAATCTTGCTTCACTTGATCGGCCAATGATTTCTTTGGACTACTGGTCTGATCTTGAAAATCAACTTGATGGTGTTGTGTTGCAATACTCCACAGATGGTGGTATAAATTGGTTTAATGTCGGATCAGGAGCTTCGATTTCTTCAGGAGTGAATTGGTTTAACACTTCAAATATTGTTGGTAAACCCGGAACTCAGCTTATTGGTGACTATGGTTGGAGCGGAAATGGTGTAAAGGGTTGGCAGAGCGGAAGATTTAATTTAGATATGATTGACCCTACTAAACGAGCCCAGGTTCGGATAAGAATTGCATTAGGATCAAGCAGTGATAATGTACCTAACCCAACTTTTGATGGGTTTGCGTTTGATAATATTTATGTTGGGGAAAAGCAGCGTAATGTACTGATTGAACATTTTACGAATTCGAATGTCCCGGTTAATGGGGAGACATATCTGAATTCACTTTATGATAATCAGGTTAGCTTAAATCATAAAGTTTCTGATTTCAGCGCCATCTACTACCATATTAACTCACCTTCTCCTGATCCATTGAATCTCGATAATCCATCCGATCCTCCAGCACGTGCATTGTTTTTTGGAGTAACTCAACCACCAGCAACTGTTATGGATGGACGTTTAGGTTCGAAGGGAACTACCTTTGATGGAACTTATGACAAGATCACTGCAGTAGAGGTAGATAGGAGAGCATTAATTAATCCACTGTTTGATTTGCAATTGGATACGGTTGCAACAGGATTGAACAATACAATCACCGTTCAATTAACAATTACAGCACGGCAAAGCTTCACTACTCCACTCATAGCTCACGTAGCATTGGTTGAAGAAAATGTGAGTGGCAATAGAAATGTGCTGAGGAAATTGCTCTTTGGAGCTGATGGGGAAACGATTACTAATACCTGGTTGGCTGGCACATCGATAGTTAAACTAAAATCCGATGTAGAGATTAATGTGCCAATAGCCAACTCTGCTAATTTGAGACTCGTAGCCTTTGTGCAGGATAAAAATGATTTACCGAAAGTTCCGCTTGGAGAATCAGCCAGTTCACCATTCAAAGAAATTTATCAGAGTGTTTCTGTAAAGGCTCCTGCCAAAACTGGTTCACCTGT
>JAYVBN010000210.1:0-5017 GCA_043750455.1 Bacteroidia bacterium
TACGATATCATTTCAGCTTTTATCAAATCTATTCGTGGTAGCGATCCAAATGCTGCCGTGTACTACCTCGCACGAATGATTGAGGGTGGTGAAGACGTAAAATTTATTGCGCGCAGAATGGTAATCCTTGCTTCGGAAGATATTGGGAATGCGAACCCTACAGCGTTGATCATGGCCACAAATACATTTCAGGCAGTAGATGTGATCGGTTATCCTGAAGCAAGGATAATTCTTTCACAGTGCGCCATTTACTTAGCAAGTTCCCCTAAAAGTAACGCAAGCTACGTGGCCATTGACAAAGCCTTAAAAATGGTGAATGAAACGGGAGACCTTTCTGTGCCGTTGACTGTTCGCAATGCTCCTACCAAACTCATGAAAGATTTGGAGTATGGTAAAGGCTATCAATATGCACATAGCTTTGATGGTAATTTCGCTGATATGGAATTTTTGCCCGATCAAATCAAAGGGACAAAATTTTACGATCCAGGAAAAAATCCAAGAGAAGAGGAGTTAAGAAATTATTTAAAAAAATTGTGGGGTGATAAATACAAATATTAAAGTTTCAGGTTTCAAGTCTCAAGTTAAAAGTTTTGAGACTTGCCCAACTTGAAACTCAAGACCAGAAACCGAAAAAATGCAAAGACTATTATTCGAATCATCACCAGCCTTTATCATCATTTGTATTGCAACAGGGGTAGGCTATGGATATCTGTTATACAAAACCAAACACTCATGGAGCAAGTTAATCAACCAATTGCTTTTTGGCCTTCGTGCAGTCCTTGTTACATGTTTAGCTATTCTTTTGCTGGGACCGATTCTAAAACTGACAAATAATATTTTTGAAAAACCTGCTTATGTTTTACTTGTCGATAATTCCCTATCGATAAAGGAAGCGGTTGATTCCATTCAGCGTCAGGAAATTCAACGAGAGCTGAATGCTGTGAAAAAGAAATTAACGGATGAAGGATTTGATGTTGCTCAGAGAAACCTGGCAAACGAAGCGTCTGAAATAATTTCATACACCTATAGTAGCTCGGATTTAGCGGGAACCATACGAGAACTTACAGCAGACTATGAAGGCAAAAATCTCGCTGGTATAGTTTTGGTTTCAGATGGCATTTATAATTCAGGTTCTTCACCGCTGTATAATCTTCTTCGAATTCCGGTGTACACGGTTGGTGTTGGTGATACTACCGATCGTGTAGACCTTGTGTTGAAAAACCTGGCCTATAATAAGATTGCTTATCAGGGAAATAAATTTCCGCTTAAGGTGGAGGCGTTGGTAAAGGGTTTGCAAAATCAAGACATAGCAGTGTCTATCTTTCAATCCGGAAAATTGGTAAGCCGACAGCAGAAAAATTCTGGTAACAGACAACTCGTGGATTTTGATTTTCAGTTGGAGGCTACCGAAAAGGGTATTCAACGATATGACATTGCTCTTGAGCGACTACCCCAAGAGGTGAATTTAGGTAACAACCGGGCAAGCGCATTTATTGAAGTAGTAGAAGGAAAAAAGAAAATTTTAGTTATCGCACCTGCTCCTCATCCCGACATAAAAGTATTGCGATCGGTGATGGAGAAAAATTCAAACTATGAATTCATTCTTCATATTCCGGGCATAAAGGAGGCAACTACTGCCCAACTCGATCAGCCAGATTTAGTAATCTTTCACCAGGTGATGGACTCAGAAGGAAAAACAAATGCGTTGTTTTCCAGGTTCTATAAAAACAATACAGCCTTGCTGGCGATGATCGGACCGAAAACAAATCTCAGGCAATTGACTCCCGGAGGAATTCCAATAGTATTTGAAAATGTTGGACAGTGGGATGATGTTACCCCGTTAATCAATTCACAATTTAGGAATTTTGGCTTTGCCGAAAATATAAATGGAGTTTTTTCGCGCTACCCCCCGGCTGCTGTTCCGTTTGGTAAATTTACTTATCCTCCAAATACACAAGTTTTATTATACCAACGAATTGGAAGTGTTGTCACCGAACGTCCACTGGTGCTAAGTCTAGATGAGAATAATCGCAAGTTAGGCATCATCATGGGGGATGGTCTTTGGCGATGGCGACTCAATGAGTATTCTGAAACAGAAAAAACAGAAGCTTTCGATGAAGTTTTCGGGAAGTTAATTCAGTACCTGAGCACGAAGGAGGATAAGCGTAAGTTTAGAAGCTTCCCCATACAAAATGAATTTACAGATGCTGAGCCTGTAGTGTTTGAAAGCCAGGTGTACAACGATTTATTTGAGCAAGTCTATGGAAATAAAATTGACATCGAGTTGCGAGACGAAAAAGGTATGACGACCCGCTACGATTACGTTACCGGACAAGGAAGTTCCCGTTATCGCATTGGAAGTTTAAAAGAAGGCGTGTATCGTTATAATGCCACCACTTCAATTGCTGACAAACCAGAAGAAGTGCGTGGTGAATTTTTAGTGACGGCTCAAACAATCGAGTCACAAAATCTGACAGCCGATTTTGGCTTGCTAAGAAAGTTGGCAGCCCAGACGGGAGGAAAATTTTATCTGGCAAAGGACATCGCCAAACTGAATGAAGATGTTCGGCAAACCAAAGTGAAGAGTCTCATTCATTCGGATGAATCTTTCAATGCTTTGATTAATCTCAAGTGGGTTTTCTTTTTGTTGCTTCTGCTGATCAGCGCAGAATGGTTTGTAAGAAAATATTCAGGTGGGTATTGATCAAGCAAATTTCCTATCCTAGTAGCCCCAACAATCAATGCAAAAAAAAGGACGGATAAACCGTCCTTTTCAAGTTCTATTTTCGTAAGGCTACTCCTTCTTCTCTTTCGGAGATGCCTTGGCCTTTTTCACTTTAATAACTAATTCCTCACCCGTTCCTTCATAGTCTGCCAGAATAGTACCGCCTTCAGTTACTTCACCTTTCAATATCTCTTCAGCAACAGGGTCTTCCAAATATTTTTGAATGGCTCTATTCAAAGGTCTTGCCCCAAACTGATGATCATAGCCTTTCTCTGCAAGAAAATCTTTTGCCTTGTCAGTAAGTTCAACGGTGTAGCCAAGTGCCGTAATGCGTTTGAACAATTTACCAAGAGTGATATCAATAATCGAGTGAATATGCTCGCGTTGTAACGAGTTGAAAATAATAACATCATCAAGGCGGTTAAGAAA
This sequence comes from Bacteroidia bacterium, assembly GCA_043750455.1. Taxonomy (GTDB): domain Bacteria; phylum Bacteroidota; class Bacteroidia; order Cytophagales; family Cyclobacteriaceae; genus ELB16-189. The sequence goes on from JAYVBN010000210.1 coordinate 3,155, forward strand.
CTCAGGAGAGAACACACGCTTCAATGCGTTTTGAATCGTGCTTTTCATTTGCTCCTCTTCATTCGCTTGCTTGGCTTTTGAAGCAAAGCCAATTCCGGACCCGAAATCTTTCAAGTCACGCACACCAATGTTTGAGGTCATGATAATGATGGTGTTTCTGAAATCAACTCTTCGTCCCAATCCATCAGTCAAAATACCATCATCCAATACCTGAAGCAATATGTTGAATACATCCGGGTGGGCTTTTTCAATTTCATCAAGCAACACAACGCTATAAGGCTTGCGTCTTACTTTTTCAGTAAGCTGCCCTCCTTCTTCATAGCCCACATATCCCGGAGGTGCTCCCACAAGACGCGACACGGAAAACTTTTCCATGTACTCGCTCATGTCTATCCTTACCAGGGCATCGTCTTTATCAAAAAGATACGTTGCAAGAATCTTGGCTAGTTCGGTCTTGCCAACACCGGTTGGGCCAAGGAAGATAAATGATCCGATTGGTTTCTTCGGATCTTTCAATCCTACCCGCGTGCGTTGAATTGCTTTGGTTAGTTTTTTTATCGCTTCAATTTGTCCAATCACTTTTCCACTTAGCTCTTCAGACATGCCCAGCAATTTATTGCTTTCTTTTTGAGCAATTCGTTTCATGGGGATCCCCGTCATCATGGCAACAACATCGGCCACGTTATCCTCAGTAACGGTATATTTCTCAGTTCTGGTTTTTTCTTCCCACTTCGCTTTTGCGATGTCAAGCTGTTCAATCAGTTTCTTTTCTTTGTCGCGAAGCTGTGCTGCCTCTTCATACTTCTGGCTTTTTACTACACGGTTCTTTTCTTTCTTCACATCTTCAATTGCCTCTTCATACTTCATGATGTCTTCGGGCACATGAATATTATTGATGTGTACACGAGCACCAGCCTCATCTAAAACATCAATTGCTTTATCGGGCAAAAAACGGTCGCTGATATAGCGGTCAGAAAGTTTTACACACGCATCAATCGCTTCTTTTGTATAACTAACGTGATGATGGTCTTCGTATTTCTCTTTAATGTTGTCCAATATCTGAATGGTCTCTTCAACAGAAGTTGAATCTACCATAACCACTTGAAACCTGCGCGCCAATGCTCCATCTTTTTCGATGTACTGACGATATTCATCTAACGTGGTAGCACCGATACATTGAATTTCTCCACGAGCCAACGCTGGTTTAAACATGTTAGATGCATCCAATGAGCCAGAAGCGCCACCGGCACCAACTATGGTATGAAGCTCATCGATGAAGAGGATGACATCAGGGGATTTCTCCAACTCATTCATCACCGCTTTCATGCGCTCTTCAAACTGCCCACGGTATTTTGTGCCGGCAACAAGTGATGCTAAATCTAACGTGACCACACGCTTACCGAACAACACGCGCGAAACTTTTTTCTGAATGATGCGCAAAGCAAGACCTTCTGCAATGGCTGTTTTACCTACACCTGGCTCGCCAATTAAAATTGGATTATTCTTCTTTCTGCGACTAAGGATCTGGGCTACACGTTCAATTTCTTTTTCACGCCCAACGATAGGATCAAGTTTGTTGTCCTCGGCCATCTTGGTCAGGTCACGGCCGAAATTATCGAGCACAGGCGTGCGTGATTTTTCTACGCCCTTTTTTTCTTTTCCTGGTGCGCCTTGGCCAGGAGCGGCTCCAAACATTTTGGATGAGTCATCATCAGGATCATCTGTATCAGATGATGCCGTGGGCTGGTCATGTTGGTATTCCAACATTTCTTTTACAACATCGTAAGCCACATCAAATTTGTTTAAGATTTGGGTTGCAAGATTATCAGGATCGCGTAAGATGGAAAGCAACAGATGTTCTGT
>JAYVBN010000211.1:0-3625 GCA_043750455.1 Bacteroidia bacterium
CCGTTTTCATCGCCTTCATTCAAGAGTTTTTCAATGCCAGCTTTTCCTGCATACAGCGTGTCGGGTGTAATGGTGTTCCAGTTTGTTTCTCCTGCCACACCACGTTCATTACCCACCCAACGCACACCGGGGCCTGCATCGCTGAAGAAAATGATTTCAGGCTCCATCTGGCGAACAAGATCTAAGGTCACCGGCCATTCATAATAGGTAGAACCTTGAATGCTTCGCTTCTCACGCTTGCCTCCATAATAACCATCGCCACCATTGGCTCCATCAAACCACATTTCAAACACCGGCCCATACGTATTAAAAAGTTCTTTCAGTTGATTGCGATAGTATTCAATATAGACGGGTGATCCATACTCAGCATGATTGCGATCCCACGGAGACAAGTAAACACCAAATTTCAATTCATATTTTTTGCAGGCACGCATCACATCACGAACTACATCACCTTTTCCATTCATCCACGGACTGTTCTTCACAGAGTGTTCTGTGTACTTACTTGGCCACAGGCAAAATCCATCATGATGCTTGCAGGTGAGAATGACTCCTTTGAAACCAGTTTCTTTGAACGTGCGCACCCACTGATCGGCATCATACTGATCGGATGGGTTGAAGACGGAAGGTTGCTCATCGCCATAGCCCCATTCTTTTCCTGTGAAGGTATTTGTTGTGAAATGCACAAAGGCATTCATTTCCATTTCGTGCCAAGCTAATTGACTTTCACTGGGAATAGGCAGTAAAGCTGCGGGTGGCACAACTTCTTTTTTTGAACACGAGAAAATAAGAAGTGAGAAAATCGATAGGGCGAAATTAAACTTCATGAAATGAAAGGTTAAATATATTTTATAGACATCATTCTGAGACTTTCTTGGTGGTTTAATGATCTTCAATTTAGCAAATAATCAGGAGGACTTACAGTTGGTCAAGGGCTTCTTTTACTGTCGTGACAGGTAGCTTGCACGTCTTATTGAAACAGACATAAATCATCGTTGTTCCGTCTTTGGCTTCACGACCTTCCATAAGTGGTAAATCACTTTTTGTTTTGGTTCCAAGTGTTAGTGTAAAAGGTAAATAATGTTGGTGAAGATCCTTTCTTAAATTTTCAAATTCATTTCCAACCAAAACCAATTCTGCAAGACCTTTGGTTATCTCTGTGAACAATATTCCCCAATTCGACATGTAACCAGGCTCTGATTCTGTAATCGATGCAAGTCTAGAGGACATATCCATTGCTATTTTTTTCCAATCCGATTTATCCAGCAGTGTACCCAGACGGAAAAGATTAAGGGCCATTACCGAGTTGGAAGCTGGAATCACATTGTCGAACACTTCTTTCTTTTTTGCAACTAACTGTTCTGCCGAGCTTGAAGCAAAATGAAAATAGCCTTCAACTTCATCATAGAAATGTTCCGTCACATATATTGTCCATTGTTCAGCTTTCTTCAACCATTCTTCAAGGAAAGTAACCTGATATAAGGAAGTGTACGCCTGAATGAGAAACGCATAGTCTTCCAAAAATCCTTCTGTCGTGGAATGTTTGTTCTTAAATGCTCTGTAGACCTTTCCATTAAGGATACTATTTGCTTCCAGAAATGAAATATTGTTTAATGCCAACTCCAGAAATTGATGATCATCAAAGGCTTTATACGCATCAATAAGTCCTTGCACCATCATGGCATTCCAGCCTGTAAGAATTTTATCATCCAGTCCGGGACGGATGCGTGGAGCCCTGGCTCTTAGTAGTTTTTCTTTTATCTCTTTTATTTTAGTGGATGGAACGGAATCATCTTTTCGGTGCAATATATTTCGTCCATGTTCCCAATTACCTTGGTCAGTAACTTGAAAGTAGTCTTCAACTAATTGTATGTCATCGCCAATCACTTCTTTAATTTCATCAAAGGTCCAGGTATAAAATTTCCCTTCCACGCCTTCGCTGTCGGCATCAAGGGCGGAATAGAATCCGCCATCCGGATGCATCATTTCTCTTTGTAACCATTCTGTCGTTTCATAAACTACGGTTTTAAATGACTCTTCTTTGGTGATGGAGTATGCTTCTGAATAGAGACTTAGGAGTTGTGCATTGTCATAAAGCATTTTTTCAAAGTGTGGTGCAAACCATTCGCCATCTACTGAATACCGGGAGAATCCGCCACCGATCTGATCGTACAATCCGCCTTGAGCCATCTTCTTCAAGGTATGACTGACCATATAAAGGGCTTCTTTGTTTTTTGTAATAGAATGGTACCTCAAAAGAAGCAGCCAGATAGTAGGCATAACAAACTTGGGAGCCTTTTCTATTCCGCCCCAGGTTTTGTCAAAACGAGAAGAGAGAATTTTAAACATTCCGTCCAGACTTTCCTGCTTGAATTTTTCAAGTCCAGGCTCTTTGGCAAACCGTTGTAGATCGCTTGTGTTCAAATGCAGAATCAGATCATTCGCTGAAGAATCAATTTCAGTTCGCTTCTGCTGAAAAGCTTTGTTCAATTGCAAGAGCATTTGTGCCCAATTCTGTGGCGGAAAGTAGGTGCCTCCGTAGAAAGGTTTTTGTTCTGGAGTAAGAAAGACATTCAAGGGCCAGCCACCATTCATACCCATCGCCTGCACGGCTTCCATATAAATGTGATCGATATCGGGTCGCTCTTCGCGATCTACTTTGATACACACAAAATGTTCATTCATGATCTGCGCGATGTCATCAATTTCAAATGACTCACGCTCCATCACATGACACCAATGACAAGAGGAATATCCAATACTTACTAAAATAGGCTTGTCTTCTTTTTTTGCTTTTGTAAGAGCTTCATTTCCCCACTCAAACCAATCAACTGGATTGTAGGCGTGCTGCAATAAGTAAGGTGAGGTGGAGTGAATTAATCTATTGGGTGCTTGGGACTTGGGCATTAGGACTAAGGCGTTAGTAGAGTTTGAGCTTGAATAAGTGATGTTACGCAAACCTAACAATTTTACGTCTTTGCGAGTGTCCGCGATGGAATGCGGGAGGAACGAAGCAATCCCCAAAATCGGGAGATTGCTTCGCCCCATCACACAAATCCTCGCTGGTGCTCGCAATGACGTTTCAATGGTTTTACGTACGGTCAGTTAAATAATTTGTTCTTCGATAAATTTAATTTCTTCACTAACATTCACTTTTGATTTTAACTCTTGCAGTCTATTCAATGTTTCTCTTAAAAAATTCTGGTGACTTTTTGAGGAAGGTTGAAAGGGTTTATGTGAAATTGCTTTCGCAACCTCCTGCCATTCATCCAAAAATATTTTGGTTTCAAGGTCAAAGTATTTGGCTGCGAATTTCTTCCAGATGTAATTGATAGCATCAGGGGTGGGGTGGATGAGATCGGAGGAATAAAACCGGTAGTCTCGTAAATCATCAAGCAAGATTTCGTAAGCAGGAAAGTATTCGACATCGGAATATAATTCACTGAGTGTATGACAAGTCAATCGCAAAATTGATTTACTGACACTGTTTAACTCTAAAGTATCTTTGAGATGCCTTACTGGGCTGACGGTAAGTATGATTCTTATTTCTGGATTAAAGTTTTTGAGTTTCTTGTAAGTTTCATCAAATGATTCTAGAATTTTCTTTTGAGTAAGTAGGGATTTC
>JAYVBN010000212.1:0-2491 GCA_043750455.1 Bacteroidia bacterium
GGTGCCGCCTTCGGTAGTGCCAATTTTTATGATTACGTGGTAGTAGAGGGTTCCAAAGACGGAGGTATAACCTGGAAACCTTTTGCCGATGGCTATGACTCACGAGCACAATCAACTTGGCTTGCCAAATGGAATAGTGCCTCAGACACTGAAACTCAACCAAACTCAACCGCCATTGGAGGCCCAACTCTTTTTGTTTCGCGCACTATTGACATGTTGAAAAACGGCAACTTTGTAGCCGGCAATGAAGTATTGATTCGCTTTCGCCTTTTTGCAGATCAGTTGGTTCATGGTTGGGGTTGGTCTGTTGATAACCTGAAGATTCAAATTGATGATACTCCTCCAACCATTTTGCACAACCATTCTGATTTTATCCTCAGTAGTGCTGCAAATTTTAACGTGACAACCAAAGTGACAGACGTGGGCGGATTGAAAGATCTCTTTATCGAATACAGTATCAACAACGGAACTCTAACAAGTTTGCCTCAGGTTGTAACACCCGGTATAGATCAATATTCGCTGGATCTTTCCCTTATTGGAAGTGGATTAACAGCAGGTGATGAAATTCAATATCGAATAAGAGCAACCGATACATCTAATAATACAACCATCCTTCCAGGGACGGGTTTTTTCCGTGTTCCATTACTGAGTTTTGGAAGTATACTCACCACCTATGTTTCCGATTTCAATTCAGCGAACACAGATTTTGCAGGAAATTATTTCTCGATTGCAAAACCCACAGGTTTTTCGGATGGAGCCATTCATTCAGCTCACCCCTATCTCAATGGGTTTGGCCTGAATAACTCTTCCAGTTTTCAATTCATGCTAAAAAACCCCATGGTGATAGACGCTACTAATCACTACATATCATTTGATGAAATTGTTTTGGCGGAGTTTTCACCAACTGCTATGAATGATTTTGCAGTGGTGGAAGGATCAAAAGATAATGGCGTAACCTGGCATTCTCTGCTGGATTCCTATACCGCAAATGCGGAGGTAGATTGGGCGGTTGCTTTTGTTTCTAAAGCGGATGGAAGCCCGGCTCTTTTTAGAAACCGTCAATTTGATATCACCAAGAATGGAATATTCAAGGCGGGTGACGCTATCCTTTTGCGCTTTAGACTGCAATCAAATGCAACAACCAATGGCTGGGGTTGGGCAATTGACAACCTAAGCATTCAGGGACCTATTACTGGCCTCGAGACTAATCACGAAAGTTCAATTCAGATTTATCCAAACCCTGTGACATCAAATTACTTGACGATGGCATTGCCGATTGAGTTTGACGGAGCAGCTATATCCGTTATGAATTTACAAGGGCAGTCAATTATCAAAACAACATTCCAATCCAACGGAAAAGAACAGAAAATTCATTTGGGTGATGTAGTGAATGGAATGTATTTGGTTAGAGTGAATTCTAAGGCGGGTGTCTTTACCAGTAAGATTATAATTAAAAGGTGATTTTATTCATAACCTACCAAGCGATCTGTTATCTATCGTAAGTCTTGCCTTTTAGTGTTTTTGTAACGAATCCACTTTCTCCTTCAGCATTTCAATTCCATGCTTCGTGGACGCCCATGCTGATATCCAAAAAAATCCTGATGGATCCATGACCAGACCAATGAATCCAATAGAGAGAATTTTTTTGAGAAAATCTCTCCAATCAAAAATTCTCCAGAATAAAAATATCCACTTGCCCTGTTAATCCTGAAATACTGATTATTTTTGCCAGATTTATCTATACCATTCCTACTATGCCAAGAGATCGCAGCATTCGTTCAGTACTCATTATCGGAAGTGGTCCCATTATTATCGGCCAGGCCTGCGAATTTGATTATGCAGGCTCGCAAGCCTCCAGGTCGTTGCGCGAAGAAGGAATTGAAGTGATCCTGATCAACTCCAACCCGGCCACCATCATGACCGATAAGGTGACTGCCGACCACGTCTACCTTAAACCCCTGGAAAAGAAATACATCCGCGAAATATTAGAAAAGCATCATGTGGATGCCGTGCTACCTACCATGGGCGGACAAACGGCTTTGAACCTTTGTATTGATTGCGAGAAAGCGGGCATTTGGGAACATTATGGAGTTAAAATAATTGGAGTAGATATCAAGGCGATTGAGACTACGGAAGACCGTGAAAAATTCCGGCTGAAAATGCTGGAACTGAACATTGGCGTTTGCAAGGGATCTACCGCAACTTCCTTTCTGCAAGGAAAAGAAATTGCGCAAGAAATTGGATTCCCATTGGTTATCAGACCTTCTTATACATTAGGTGGCACAGGTGGCGGCTTCGTAGAAAAGGCTGATGAATTTGACGAAGCCCTTAACCGTGGCCTCCATGCCTCACCTATTCACGAGGTATTGGTTGAGAAAAGCATCAAAGGATGGAAAGAATACGAGTTGGAATTGTTGCGCGATGGAATCGGAAACGTAATCATCATCTGCTCCATCGAAAATTTTGATCCCATGGGCATTCATACAGGAGA
>JAYVBN010000213.1:0-2276 GCA_043750455.1 Bacteroidia bacterium
TTCAACTGACTCTGCTTTACTCACAAGGGCTTATAAAAATGTTATCTGCTTCTCTTAACTATGGAACAGTTAATGATAATGGGCAGGAAACTCGATACAGCACGGAAATTGGAGTTTATGGAAGTTACTTCAGTGCCCAATTAAGTTATCCTATCCGGTTCAAAAGACAGGGAAGGTGAGTCAGCTATTTCTTTCGTAATACAATCCAATCCAAAGCCCTATTTTTGAGGCCTAAAATTTTCAGGCTAATGGGAAAGGAGTTGACTTCGCGAAGCGAGGATTATGCACAATGGTACATTGATTTGGTAAAAAAGGCCGACCTGGCCGAAAACTCTGATGTGAGGGGTTGTATGGTAATTAAGCCATATGGCTACAGCATTTGGGAAAAAATGCAGCAAGCTTTGGATAAGATGTTTAAGGAAACAGGGCATGTGAATGCCTATTTCCCTCTTTTCGTTCCAAAGAGCATGTTTGAAGCAGAAGAAAAAAATGCGGAAGGTTTTGCAAAAGAATGTGCCATCGTAACGCACTATCGTCTAAAGTCCGATCCCAACAATAAAGGAAAACTGATTGTAGACCCAGACGCAAAGTTGGAAGAAGAATTAGTTGTTCGTCCTACCAGCGAAGCCATTATCTGGAGCACGTATAAAAAATGGATTCAGTCGTATCGCGATTTGCCGCTGTTGATTAATCAGTGGGCAAATGTTGTTCGGTGGGAAATGAGGACCAGGCTTTTTTTACGTACAGCCGAGTTTCTTTGGCAGGAAGGGCACACTGCTCATGCAACAGCTAATGAGGCTGTGAAAGAGACAGAACAAATGCTGGATGTATATGCAGAATTTGCCGAAACATTTATGGCTATGCCTGTCATCAAAGGCAAAAAATCTGACGGAGAAAGATTTCCAGGTGCTATTGATACCTATTGCATTGAGGCTATGATGCAAGACGGTAAAGCTTTACAGGCTGGTACTTCTCATTTCTTAGGACAAAATTTCGCAAAAGCGTTTGATGTAAAGTTTACAACAAAGGAAGGAAAGCTTGAATTGGTATGGGGAACATCATGGGGTGTAAGCACGCGCCTTATTGGTGCTTTGATTATGGCTCACTCCGATGATGATGGTTTGGTTTTACCTCCTAAACTTGCACCTATCCATGTGGTGATCGTTCCTATTTTCAGAAGCGAGGATGAGTTAGTAAGAGTTAGTGTCAAAGTAGAAGAAATAGCTGTATCGTTACGCAAGCAGGGCTGCTCGGTAAAGTTTGACAACCGCGATAACCTTAAACCAGGATTTAAATTTGCCGAGTGGGAATTGAAAGGAGTACCTGTTCGCATTGCCATTGGCCCACGCGATTTAGAAAATGGTACAGTAGAAGTTGCACGAAGAGACACGAAGGAAAAGCAAGTGATGAAGATGGATGATGTGGCGACTTTAATTCCTAAACTTCTGGACGATATTCAAACGAATATTTATCAGAAGGCATTAAAGTTCAGGGGCGAAAAGACAACTAAAGTTGATTCGTACGATGACTTTAAAAAAGTATTGGATGAAAAGGGTGGATTTGTCTTAGCTCATTGGGATGGCACTGCCGAAACGGAAGCTCGTATCAAAGATGAAACAAAAGCTACGATCAGATGCATACCCTTAAATGCGCCTGCCGAAGAGGGAACATGTATTTATTCCGGCAAACCTTCAACAAAGCGTGTCGTTTTTGCCAGGGCCTATTAAAATGTTCTCCTTTTTGTCTGAACTAAATAGACTAACTTTAGGGTCATGATTGAGTGGATGACAGTAATATCACTGATACTTTTTGGGCTGGCCTTGCTGGTTGCAGAAATCATATTTGTGCCCGGCACAACCCTGGTTGGGCTTTTTGGCTTTATTTTTCTGGTGGTTGGCGTATCCCTGAGCTTCAATTATTTCGGGCGTGAAGTTGGGTGGATTACCGTTGGAAGTTCTGCAGTAGCCTCTGGCGTTATACTTTATTTTGCTTTTAAGTCAAATTTATGGGGCAGGTTTTCTTTGAAGTCATCCAATGATGGAAAAGTCAATGAAGGTGAACTGGATGGACTTGTAGCTGGAGAGGAAGGTGTCGCCATGTCGGCTTTGCGTCCTTCTGGAAAAGCAGAGCTAAAGAACAAAGCCTTCGAGGTGAGAACGCAGGGTGCTTATGTGGACAGTGGAACACGAATTCGAATTATAAAAATTTTATCAAACCAAATTATTGTAGAACCTATTTCTTAAAACTATGGATGGATTAATACTTATTTTCTTTGT
>JAYVBN010000214.1:0-2425 GCA_043750455.1 Bacteroidia bacterium
GGGTTTGGAGTAGATGGTAATAGGTTTGCTGGTAGAGCTTATGCATCCATTAGTTCCACTAGACTGTAAAGACACATTATAATTTCCAAAGGAGGCATATGGTTCATTGACATTTGTAGTAGTCCTTGTTTGGCCATTACCTAAATCCCACAAGTAACTTGCAATATCACCCGATGAGGTGTTGGTGAACTGAGTCAACTCGTTTTCACATTTACCTGTATAATCAAATCCCACAGTTGGCCCTACTTGAACATTATTGAGCGTCTTCACCAACTCGCTTGAACAGCCGGGAATGGAGGTTTTTAATTTTATATCCTTATTGCCACCGGTTGAAAAAGTATAATTTAAATCACGCGTGGTGGCCTCAGGATTATTATCAACATACCATTGATAGGTGAGGTTGCCATCAAAGTTATCAATTGTGTTGTTGGTAAAGGTAAATTCATTGTTAGTGCAGATGAGGCCTGTGGGAAGAGTGAAAGCTGAGGAGGGTTGATCATAAATTTTGACGCTTTTTTCAGTTTTATTTTTACATCCATTTGAGGAAGAAATCTCTAATTTTATAGTATACGAACTTGCAGACGTATATATATTTTGTGGATTGGGTGACAAACTTGAGTGCCCATCTCCAAAATCCCAGCTATAGGACGTAATGTTTGCTAAGGAACTGACAGGGGAAAAAATAACAGGATTACTCGCACACACATTTTGTGTTGTAAAACTGATATCACTTGATATATTAGTTGAGACGAATAGGCTTTTGGACAGATTCGAAAAATTTCCATTTACATCTTCCGTTGTTAAGGAAATCTGATAATTGCCTGCATTTGCCGAATAGGTTTGCGGTTCCACCTCGGTAGAATACTCATCATTTGAAAAACAATTATTGGGAAATTTCAATCTATAAATATTCGTTCCGATAGACTCTGTTGCAATGCCCACCCACTTGCTCTTGAAATTGTACATGGAAAGATTCCACAATTCTGAACTTCCATAGCCAAAATTTTTAAGTTCATTTATGCTCTGAGGCAAATTATCCAACGTATTCCCAAAATCAAGCCGAAAAATACTGAGGGTCGAATTCCTGGTTTGAGCAAAGGCATAGTAGGCACCATTCTCGTTTACCAACTCAATCCCCATTGGATTGGATGGAATGGGAATACTTGTGACGACAGGAGAATTATCATCAAGTCCATTTACAAAATCGACCTTTTGAACTTCGCTGAGAAGCGGGGAGGCGGTAACACAATGCCATCGGCCAGAAGTTTTAAGAAAGGAAACCCCATTAAGCCAGTTTGTGGTCACCCGCACTGAATATGATTGAGGGGAGACATCCGTGTAGGATGCATTAAATTTCAATCGTGTTAATTTTCCGTCACCTTGATTTGAAATAAATAGATACTTTGAGCTACCCTCTGAGACGGAAGAAATTTGATAGGGTGTATTGAGGGGTGTTCCTGAAAATATTTGAACTGCATTTTGTGGGTTGTTGCTCAAGGAGGCGCCAAAATCAATTCGATACAATGCATTTTTGTCGCTATCGACAATAAACCCAAAATAAAGTTGATTTTCATACACGATTTCAATTGAGCGCAATTGATTTGAATTAAGTCCAAGACCTCCCAAATCTGTTACAACAGGAACGTTGTTGATGCTCGAACCAAAGTTTAGTTTGAATAAAGTTTTAGTTCCACCTGACAAAATAAAACCAAAAAACTGATTGGCTGATTCTAGGACTTCCACCCGCGTGCCATAACCTGCGAAGTTGCTAACCAATACATTTGCAGTGGGCGATTGGATTAAATCACCACCGCAAAAGTCCCAGAAATTTTGGGATGCATTTGTCGATAGATTATCCATTTCAATTCTCTCTTGCAAACAAACAGTGGCCGGAATTGCAAAATCAGCCTGAGTAACCTGAGCCATCAGGCCAAACCATTGAAGGAAAATAAAAAGAGTGATTGCAAATATCGTCCTCATTGGTTGAGTATTTTTCTATAGAGCTTCTCCAGTTGCATGGAGGTATTCTCTTTATTAAATTTTTGTCTTACGATTGATCTTGCCATGAGCCCGATTTTATTTCGTTCGATAGGGTTTTTGGCCAACCTTTCCATCCAATCCGCCATCGACTCGATATCTCCGATTGGAACCAAAACTCCGATTTGTCCTCCCTCAAGTATTTCTGATGGACCACCACAATCTGTTGCAATTAAAGGCCGACCGAAAAAAAGAGCTTCCAAACACGTCATAGAAAAGGATTCCGATTGCGAAAAATTTAAGACTATATCAGCTTGCTTATATTCCACTTCAACTTCTTTGGTAAACCCGACCCACTCTGTTTTACTGTAAATGCCTAACTCTTTAGCTTTCTCTCTTAACAGTTCCCGATATTTCATATTCTTCTTCAATCCCAAATCTCCACCCA
>JAYVBN010000215.1:0-2506 GCA_043750455.1 Bacteroidia bacterium
GGTGACTATCGCTATCTGGAGGGAAATGTTGTAGACAATAGATTACATCTCAGCACATTCGATGGCAATCATGCCTTTTTATTCATAGCCCAGAAAAAAGAGGATGGAACATTGGTGGGTGATTATTGGTCAGGAAAAAGTTCTCACGAAACCTGGACAGCGGTTAAGAATGATAATGCAGTAATGCCAAATGCTGAAGCCCTAACTTTCCTGAAAGAAGGTTATGACAAAATAGATTTCAGTTTCCCAGACTTGAATAGAAATCTGATTAGTCCCACGGATGAAAAATTCAGAAATAAGGTATTGATCTTGCAAATCTTTGGAACCTGGTGTCCCAACTGTATGGATGAAACCAAATTTCTATCACAATGGTATAAAGACAATAAGGATCGGGGTATTGAAATTTTAGGATTAGCATACGAAAGAAAAGCCGACTTTGAATACGCCAGTAATCGCGTGAAAAAAATGAAAGACAGGTTGAAGGTTGATTACGCCTTTGTGATTGCCGGAACGGATGATAAAAAGAAAGCGTCAGAAACATTACCCATGCTAAATGAAGTGCTGGCGTTCCCCACTACTATTTTTATTGGAAAAGACGGAAAAGTAAAACACATACGCACCGGCTTTGAAGGCCCTGGAACCGGAATTTATTACGAGCAGTTTAAAGAACGATTTAATCAAGTAGTCGGTGAACTTTTAGCAGAAGATTTAACTTCTAAGAAATAGTTTCAAGTAAATGCAAAAAAGAGTTGTTGTCGGTTTATCAGGCGGAGTAGACTCCAGTGTAACAGCATACTTGCTGAAAGAGCAAGGGTATGATGTCATTGGCATGTTTATGAAAAACTGGCACGATGACTCGGTGACGATCAGCAACGAATGCCCCTGGCTAGACGACAGCAACGATGCAATGATTGTGGCTCAACAACTTGGTATCCCCTTTCAAGCAATTGACCTTAGTAAAGAATACAAAGAAAGAATTGTCGATTACATGTTTGCGGAATACAAAAGAGGGAGAACACCCAACCCTGATATACTCTGCAATCGTGAAATAAAGTTTGATGTCTTTTTGGATGCGGCTTTAAAACTAGGTGCCGACTTTGTGGCAACTGGTCATTATTGTCGTAAAGGAGAAATCAAAAGTGACGGCAAAACTGTTTATCAACTTTTAGCTGGAAAGGATCCCAACAAAGATCAAAGTTATTTTCTGTGTCAGCTTACGCAGAAGCAACTTTCAAAAGCATTGTTTCCCATCGGGGAATTATTAAAATCTGAAGTGCGCGACATCGCAAAGAAAGCAAACCTTTCTACTGCTGACAAAAAAGATTCTCAAGGGTTATGCTTTGTGGGTAAAGTCCATCTCCCTGATTTTTTGCAACAACGACTTGAACCCAAAAAAGGAAAAGTGATTGAAGTACCGTTTGATTCAGCTGCATTTAAAAATGGATTTTCAGATGATGATCTTGTTCATGTCACTGAGTCTTATTCATTAAGCCCAGAACTTGGCGAGATAGTTGGCGAACACAATGGCGCACATTACTACACCATTGGTCAGCGCAGAGGATTAAATATTGGTGGTTACGAAAGACCCTTGTTTGTGATTGGTACCGACACAGAAAAAAATGTGATCTACACCGGCAGTGGCGATGACCATCCTGGGCTTTATCGAAAAGGTCTTTTTATTCCTAACTCTGATGAGCATTGGGTTCGCGAAGATTCAAAACTATCAGTTGGAGAATCAAAGAAATACTTGGCACGCATTCGCTATCGTCAGCCGCTAGAAAATTGTACGCTTCATAAAAAAGAAGAAGGGCTTTATATTATTTTCGACCGTCCTCAACGAGGTGTTACACCCGGCCAGTTTGCTGCCTGGTATTCAAAGGATGAGCTGATTGGTTCGGGGGTGATCAATTAGAAGCCTTAGACTAACCTGTTAATGCTGAGACCTGATTAAAGGAGAAATTGCTGATCTCTGTCTGATTTGCTGCATGTTCAATCGTCATGCTTACAACATTACCATTTTTATCTAATTCCAAAAGTACATCCTCACTAAGATCTTTTGTCTCATAAATTTCCCGCTTGTTAAAATTGACAAGCAGAGTATCAGTATCTTTAAAATAAGTAATTGTCATGTGCTAATATTTTATTTGAACGATCTATCAAAAAAAGCATTATGAATTGTTTCTTTATCCTCTAAAATAACTATCCGCAGATATTTGTCTACTTCTCCAATATGTCTCCAACGCCTAATCCGTCCATCCAATTGAACCACCTCCTTTTCTGGAAGGGAGAAGGTTTCTTCAATCCATTTAATATCGATGTCTTTTCTGTCATTACGGCTTCGTGTATGATGAAAGTAATTCGAGAACTTCATTCAAGAATCAAATTTAAGCAAAAGAAGGAAAAAATGAGAATTATACACAGCGACATAAGTAATGCAGTATAATGAATGAATACCTATATTTGTTTTCGATAAACCAAATCGAGAACAAATGAAGCAGTTACAGAT